>JAGWBB010000004.1:51589-117666 GCA_021296095.1 Desulfurellaceae bacterium
TCGTGAAGTGCTCTAGCGGATGGGCTTTCGCGCGGTTGGGCGAAATCATCTATATTCAGTCAGGTGATGGCTTGACCACTGCGAACATGAAGGATGGGCCGATCCCTGTTTTTGGGGGAAATGGTATCAACGGATACCACGCCCAGAACAACGTAGATCAGCCGACCGTCGTGATCGGGAGGGTTGGATATTATTGCGGATCAATTCATGTGACACCGGCGAACGCATGGGTAACAGACAACGCCTTCATCACACATTTTTCTCAGGATGAAATCTATCTACGGTTCTTAGTCCTCCTTCTTAATGGAACAAACCTGAAGGAAGACGAGAACGCTACTGCACAGCCAGTTTATATCCGGTTCAAAGATTTATCCGATTGTCGTTGGACTCCCACCCCTCGCCGAACAACACCGCATCGTCGCCAAAGTCGATGAACTGATGGCCCTCTGCGACCGACTAGAGGCGAGCCTTACCACGGGGGACGCAACGCGGGGACGGTTGGTCGAAGCGATGTTGCATGAGACACTGGCACCGGACGAGAATCACTGACAACGCAAACGAACTTAGGAAAGAGGCTTTGCACCGACTGGTTCGTACCGGCTTGCAGGTTCCGAAAGGAACGTTTTAGACACGCTCTCTCCCAGTTCGTCGAGCGTCGATTCTGCCGCACCGGGCAGTTCCGAGACGGCACGGCTCCAGTCGTCCATTTGAATCTTATCCTCACTCGTCGGAGGGCTGGCCCGTATGATCTTGTCCGCACCGATCAAAAGTCCAGCTTGGCCTAAAGCATTGAGGGACTGAAGGCGCATGGCTGCATAGATGCTGTCCCGCCACGCCCACATACCGCCGAGCCGTATCTTCGAGTGGTCAACGCTATACGGATCAGCTCAGAATTTGAACGCGCTCGCGAGGCACGGAAAAGCAGGACAACGCGTCAACAAGGGCTATCATAATCGGATTGTTCGCCCACACTCCGCCGTCAACGAACGTGTAGCCGCCGTCTTGGAGGGGCTTAAAAAACGTCGGAGCTGCTGCTGTAGCGGCAGCCACCTTTGTCATCCGCTCAGTGGCGTCTTTTCTGAAATCCGGGTGGTGAGGAGTCTTGAAGATATAGACCTCGCCATAGCGTCCCTCAAAAGAGGGGATACACAATCGCACCTGTGCCTCGCCAAATTTCCGAACGCCGAGAGTGTCGCACAGAATCCGCATCAACGCCTTACGGTCATAGCGGAACTTATAATATTGACAAGCGTTTCTCAGACGGTGCTTTACCGCCCCAACAACCCCGCCTCGAATGGGGGGGAAGATTTCGCACCCGCGATCAATATAAAGGTCGCGCAGGTACGCGGCCTTCAGACCGGCGGCAAGGCCAAGAGCAATGATCCCGCCAGTTGACGTTCCAGCAATGAGGTCAAAGTATTGTGCTATCGAAGTCCCCTTCAAGTAACGCTCCTCCAGTCCTGCCAGGAAAGCGGCCGGATAGATTCCCCGGATGCCGCCACCATCAATGGAAAGGATGCGAAACTCTCGATCTTCCGGCCAGGGGAGAGGAACTCGCCGTCGTCTGAGCGACCCGGAGGATCGTTTCGGTGGAAGGTTTTCAGTATCGCTGGACATTGAGGAATACGCTTGACTTAACCATGCCGTCCGCCGCCGGTCCATTCGCCTGTAGCCAGCCAGCCCTCGTAGCAGGCGAGCCAATCTATTGTCCAAGGGATTGTGGTCTGGGCAGCCGCGAGGCCAGGATGCCACTCTCGGTCGGCTGGATCGTAAAGGCACAAAATGGGCAGCTCAGGATTGCTCCGATTCGGATAGTGATGCGGGATAGGGTCAGAGGGATCTCCTGACCGTCGGCGGAGCAGAGGATTGATCACCGTCACTTGTGGAGTCCGTGGGAGATCAGATTTGCTGTGATTCTTCTCGCGCCACAACAAAACTTGGATTGTGTAGGGCTGACACAGGGGTCGTAGCGGCCCTTCCCAAAGGACCTCCCAACGGGTACGGCGGAGAATCTTGAACATCGGCCACTTCTTCCGCATGAGTTCGGCCTGCTTCATTGTTGAAAGAATCACCGTTTTCTCCTCTCAGTGCCGTAGAATTTATGTCTTGGTGTTGGTCGGGGCGCTGGTCGAGAGACGGGCGGGGTGATGAGAGCTGGAATGCTCAATCCTCCCTTCCCGGGATCGTGTCGGCTGCGTCCGTCACGAATATCTTTCCCAATTCTTTCGTTAAGTGCTTTGACAGCTTCTGTTGCCGGTACTTCGCCGAACAGGCTCGCCATGATTTCCTGCATTTCTTCCAGATCGCACCCTGCAACCAGCCGCTCGGCCTTGAGTACCAGGTTCTCAAGATCATGGATGAAGAGAGCTTGGCCCTGTAGTGATTCCGGCCAGCGATCTGTCAGCACGTCCTTTTCGCACACCGGATTGACGATGTGAACGAGCCGGCCTTGAGCGTGGGCTTCTTGGAAAACGGACAGCATACACCTTGCCTGTTGCAACAACTCTTCCGATAGATGCTCCGTATGGTTAGCTGCATCGGCCACAAGCTTCGCAATCATAATTGACGGCGGTCTCCGCCCCTGTCGAGAGTCATACTGCACGTTGCGCCAACGCTTCAGGAGTTGCAGCACGATGACGGCCTTCGACTTCCGAAATGGGGGTTGTTGCGGAGGAACGGGGTCACTGTCCGCCTCGGCTCGTATGCCCAGGCGTTCATACTCCTCGGCGCGTTTCTCGAAGATATCAGCAAAATCATAGTCCTGTGGCGTACTGACCTTGAACCATTCCGCGAATCCATAAGGGTTTGCGATAAACCGGTAACTTGGCTCCCGCGGCGCTTCCGGTCGGTGGTGAAATATCCAACTTTGACGTTCCAGCGTACCCCACATGCGTAGCATGGGCGTGACGTCGAGGTGCATGTCGCCGCTGTAGTCAATCGTGACGCACCGTGTTCTGCGTTTTGTCATTTCGTAGTATCTGGACCCTGGCTCTCCACGTATCGCCTTGTACAGCAAGTCGAGGGCTTCCTGGGGCGATACGTGGTCCGGTAGATCAAGCTGAGCGACGACATCAATATCGAACTCATCAGTTCTCAATTTTGACGCTATGGTGGCCCCGATAGCCATTGACCCTTGCGGATAAAACAACTGGACGCGGTCCTTTAATGGGCTCTCGTCACGCTCAATCCATTTGTTGACTGTTTCATACCGGGACACAGCCTTATCGTAGTTCGTCCGGCTGAGTTGAACGCGGATTGCCACGTCAGCCAGCAGAATATCCGCTGAATTTGTGAGGTACGATGGGATTGTTTTTTTCGTCATTTGAGGCCTCCTAACTTCAATGACCAATGGCCGATTTGCGGCACGCGATCCTCTCTTGCATTCCTCCAAATTCTTAATCTTGTCTCACTTGATGACTTTAGACATAATTTCCCCTCCACAAGTTCTCCCAAAAGGGTTCAGCCTTTCTCAGATTTTCTCTGGTTTACTTATCGACCATAATAATTCATAATTGTAAACCGAAGTCAAGGAGGGGATAGACATGATAGGGCAAAGACTTAAAGTATCACGTTCTGCAGCAGGCTTGTCTCTAAGAGGTTTGGAGGACAAAATTGGAAACCGCGTTACGGCACAGGCAATCGGGAAATATGAGCGCAACGAGTCCATGCCCGGCTCAGGCGTGCTGATCGCGCTTGCCGATGCGCTCGGCGTCTCGGTGGATTATCTGGTCGGAGATCAGAAAATGGTCCTCGAAGCGGTGGAATTCAGGAAGAAGAAGATCACGAGCAAACGACAGGAAGCCCAGATTGAGGCCAAGGTGCTGCATCTTCTGGAGCGCTATCTTTTGGTTGAAGAGCTGCTTGGCCTTCACAGTGTCGAATGGCACCGCCCGCCCGAGGCCCCCTATCCTGTCGTGCGGGATATTTTCGAGGCCGACCGGGCGGCCCGAAGTTTGCGGGATCACTGGAGCCTTGGCAACGATCCGATACCGAATCTCATCGAGTTGTTGGAGGAACAGGGAATTAAGGTGCTTGCCGTCGATTCTACAAAAATTGACGGTCTGACTGCGCGTGTCCGCCGCGCCGGAAAAGGCATGGCACCGGTCATTGTCGTGAACCGCAAAGACTGGCGAGAGCGGCAGTACTTCACGCTGGCCCATGAGCTTGGGCACCTGATTATGGAGGTGGCCTCTGGTTTGGACGAGGAGAAGGCTGCACATCGTTTCGCTGGGGCTTTCCTTATGCCTGCCAACGCCCTTTGGGCGAAAATCGGCAAGCACCGCACCTCAATCGGTTGGAGCGAGCTTTTCGAGTTGAAGCAACTCTTTGGTACGAGTGTTCAGGCGGTCACGTATCGCTGCAAAGACCTTGGCATTTTCAGTGAGGCCATGTTCCGGCGGCTATTCAACGACTTCAATCGTTTTGGGTGGCGCAGACCACCGTACGAGGAGCCGCATGCAATGAAAGGCGAAGAGCCGAAGCGTTTTGAACGCCTCACCTTCCGGGCGCTCGCCGAGGAGGCTATTTCCGAAGCCAAAGCCGCGGAGTTGCTCGGCGTGTCCGTGCGCGAACTGAACCGCCAGATGGAGGAACCACCGCCTGTTGAACACGAGGCGGCTGGGGTTTGAGTTCCATGCGGCAGGTCCTGGTCTCCGATACCTCTGTTCTGGTTGATCTGGAACGCGGGTCCCTGCTGGAGGCCAGCTTCCGCCTGCCGTTCCGGTTCTCTGTCCCCGACCTGCTCTACGAACGCGAATTGAAGAACTGGGGCGGCGAGGAGTTGATACGACTCGGCCTCTCCGTCAAGGAGTTGGACGGTGACGGTGTACAACGCGCCCTTGCCTATCAGCAGCAAGCGCCTGCGCTTTCTCTTCCCGATTGCTTCGCCCTCGCGCTCGCGCAAACCCGATCCTGGGTTCTGCTGAGCGGCGACAGCGCACTTCGCCAACTCGCGGTTGCTGAGGCGGTCGAGTGTCACGGCGTACTCTGGCTTCTTGACCAATTGCGTGACGCCGCCGTAGTGAGCATCCGTGAACTGTACGACGGCTTGACCGCCATCTCTGAGCATCCGCGCTGTCGTCTTCCCAGGTCCGAAATCCGCCGCCGTTTAGCCAGCTACGCCGAACGTCTGCGTTAGCCAAGCGGGCGGATGAACAGAGCATCGTCCGCCCTGCGGTACTCCCTCAAAGATGAGAGAGGATCAAACGGAGACAGAACCGCCGTTCGACCGTTTTTACGCCTCGCCCCCTGAGAACGGTCAGCCGCTGCGTGATGGCGTGGCCGAGGGGTCAGACGGTTCTGAAGCGACATGAACCGTTACCCGTATGCTGCTATCCAAGGCGGCAAGCATCTTGATGAGCCGATCCAGGGTGAAGCGGCCCAGGTTTATGTTACAGATTCTGGAGAAATCGGCGGCAGCAAACCCGGTCAGGGTAGCAGCCTTGCGCACAGTCAAAGAGCGCTCATCCAGCACGGTAATGATCCGGGCTGCAAGGGGGGCCTTGGTCTGCTTCAAATCGGCGTGAGGCTCGTTGCAATCGCGGAACACATTCCCGCTTCCTCGGACAAGCTCGAAATCATTCTCAGTCATGACAACAACTTCTTTCTCAATCGTCCCAGCCACGCCCGATGCAGACACCCCTCTCCCTAGCCCTCTCCCTCACGGGGAGAGGGAATAAGACAAAGACAGGCCTGAGGGATGTCAGATTACGTCTCAGGCTTATCCGACCTTGGACTGATTCGGACTGAGGATGTGGCGGATGGCCTGATGCACCATCATCCGTGCTGGTCTCGGATTGATATCGTGGTCTGGAGCATTCTCAGCGATTTCCGATGCCCCTGAAGCTGAAGAGGCGGGCGGGACGCCCGCGCTCCCAGGTTGCCCGCCCGAAGCAGCCCCTGATGACGGCGCCCAGCCGGCCATGACTCAAGATAGCGTGAAAATCCTCTAGTTCTTCCGTGCCGTGCCCTGCTCTCCACTCTTCACTCCCCACTGCTCACTCTTCACCAGGTCGTCAAGAGGACCTTGGGATGCACTTTCTCTTGGATGTAGAGCGGTGGGGCTTGGACGACCAGGTCCGACTAGTCCTGTTCGTCTTTTCCCTTTTCCTAACTGAATGGATCCCGTGTTCGCAGCTCCGGGAATAACGAGAAATCGCGGTCACGGGTAAGGAGCACTTCAGTACCGTGTGCCAGGCAGAGCGCGGCGATCCGGGCATCGTGGACGACCGCACCGCGCACCCGCGGTCGCTGCACGAGGCCACTCAATACCTTGAGAAAGTCATCGGTCTCGCCGAGCAGACGATTACTTGGCGATGTCGTCCAGGCTTCGAGTTGTTGCCATGCACGCTCCGGCGATGTTGCCGCGTCTTTCCAAATACGGTGGTTTGTCACCACACTCAGGAATTCGTAGCAGCAGGGCCAGGGAATCGCCCATATTTGGCTTCCTTCGGCAAGTGTCCGCACAATCGCAAGGGCTGCTTCATGCACGCGGGATTCCTTGCGGTGGGCGTAGACGAGCAGGTTCGTATCGACCGCGATCACCGTGTTTCAGTCTCTCCGTAGATCAACCCGCGCAGGTCCTGCCATGAATAGGCCTCAAGAGGGTCCTCCGCGCCAGCATGGCCGGTACTCAAATCGGGCAGCCGGTAGCGGTTCTGAGAGGGAGACGTAGCAAGAACCTGACGGAGCCCGTCTTCAACCACAGCGCGCAAGGGGCGGCCTGTCTTCTTGGCGTGACGTTTCGCCCGTGCCAGCAATTCGTCGTGGATATCAAGTGTCGTTTTCATATTTCCCATACTACCCATATAAGAGAGTACGGCAAGGCCATAGTAGACAGATAGCCAGCGGCAATTGGCAACGCAGGTCACTCCTGGGGTCGATTGATAAGCCGGTCGAAGCGCGCTTCGAGCTTGGCCTGAAAGTCGGCCTCGGTCTGATAGACCTCCGTGAACTCGGCGAAGGCCCAGCGCCCATACTGCCCATGACGATTCACCCCAGGGACCCAGTAGGTCTCCATGGTCGCCTTCTTTTCCTTGGCGTCTTCACCCCGATAGCCTGTGATCTCAACAATCAGGTGTAACGGACCGTCGTGACCGCCATCCAGCAGGACGATGAAGTCAGGCATAGATTCGGCTTTGATATTCAAGCCTCGTTCGTCAGCTTCTTTGAGGGCGGGGTGTTGGAGCGCTTCCCCAGGCTGAAACTGCTGTGCCTCGAAATCGGCGCCGGAAGGGAGAGGCCAGGACTCAGCCCACCAGCTTGCCCACGCCCTGGCCAAAGCGCTCGTAGTAGGCCTGCTCGTGCGGGTAGACCTCACGACGCAACAAACGGTGCAGCCGGGGCAGGTGATAAAACGGCACCGCCGGGTACAGATGGTGCTCAAGGTGGTAGTGGACCCGCTTGGGAGCCAAGAAAAACGCCGCAACGGGGTGCATGAAATACGTCCGCGTCCGCCGGTACGGATTATCGGGTTCGGGCACGTTGCCGTGCTCGATTGCTCCCCGGACGCGGAAGAAGATCTGCGTCAGGCTACAGTAGGGGATGAGCCAGTACAGGACAAAAGCGAGCAGCCAGGACGTTCCGCCCCAGTACCCGCCGCCGAGCAGGACCAGGCTCCAGAACACCCAGAAGGCCCGCATATCCGACACCTGACGGTAGCGCCGTTCGCGCGCTTCGCCCAGGAAACGCCGGTTGAAGTCGGCCGTGACACAGGGGAGGTCGATAAAATACTTCAGGGTCGAGACGAGGTTCAGCCCGCACACATCGCGCACCAGCAGACGCCACCAGGCCGAGGCGGCAAGCGGATAGCGGGCATAGATCGCCCGGTCCGGATCGTCCGCCGTATGGGTGTGCTGGTGATGGCACAGATGGATGAAACGCCACTTGGCCAGCGAGATGAACACCGGGAAAAGGGCCAGGAAGCGCCCCAGCCAGTCGTTGACCCACAGGTGTGACGACCAGCGTTTGTGGATCGCTTCGTGGCCCAGGACCATCAGGGCGTGCTGACGGGAGGCAATCACCGCCAGCGCGGCCAGATACACCCCAAGGCCGGGCAGCCCTGAGGTGGGTGGCACCAGCATCGCGCTGGTGTAGATGGCGGCCGCAATCACGGTCCACACCTCGGCCAGATGATACACCCCAGCCAGGCTGTGCGGTCGGGACAGCCGCTTGATCGTGTCGCGCAAATCCACCGCGTCCGGTGCGAGCGTCTGCATGCGCCCAGATGTACACCGCCCGCCCTGACCCGGCAAGACGGCTCTGGCGCTTTGTGGCCGGAGATTATAAGACCACACCACAAAGGAGGACTTATGCCACACGCACACGTCAACGGGATTCAGCTGCACTACGACATCCAGGGCCAGGGCCAGCCGCTGCTGCTCATCATGGGCCTCGGCGCACCGGCCGCGAACTGGGACCAGCCCTTTGTTGAGGCCATGACCCGGACCCACCAAGTCATCACCTACGATAACCGGGGCACCGGCCAGTCCGACAAACCCGACGAAGACTACTCGATCGCCCTGTTTGCCAGCGATGCGGTCGGACTTCTCGACGAGCTGCAACTTCCCAAAGCCCATGTGTTCGGGATTTCCATGGGCGGCATGATCGCCCAGGAGCTGGCGATTCATTATCCCCAACGCCTGGCCAGCCTGAGCCTGGGCTGTACCACGCCGGGCGGCAAACACTCCGTTCCGGCACCGCCGGAATCCATGGAAGCCCTCAAAGGCCGGGCCGGACAGACGCCGGAAGAGGCCGGGCGGGCGGCCTGGAAACTGGCCTATTCCGAGGACTATATCCGTGAGCATGGCGACGAACTCGAAGCCCACCTCCAGCAGTCGCTGACCCACGTCACGCCCCGCTTTGCCTACGAACGCCATATTCAGGCTACCATGACCCTGCGCGTGTTCAGGCAGCTCAAAGACATCAGCGCTCCGACCCTGGTGGCGACCGGTCGTGACGATGTCCTGATTCCGTCCGCCAACTCCGAAATCCTGGCGCGTGAGATTCCGAACGCCGAGCTGCGTATTTTTGACAATGCCGGCCACGGCTTTGTGACCTCCGCCCGCCAGCCCTTTCTGGACGTCTTTCAGGAGTTTCTTTCCCGCCAGAGCGTCTGACCTGCGCAGAGCCAGGCAGGACGGGGCACACACCGCCGAAGCACGGCGCATGAGGTGAGGGAGGCAGCATGGCCCTGCTGAGCGTTCAGCAGGTTCGGACGAGCTTTGGCGACCCGCCGCTGTTGGACTCTGTCAGCCTGCACATCGAGCCCGGCGAACGGGTGTGTCTGCTGGGCCGCAATGGGGCCGGCAAGTCAAGCCTGATGCGGTGTATTGCGGGCGAACTCGTTGCGGACAGCGGCCGGATTGTCCGCCAACAGGATCTGCGGGTCAGCTTCCTGCCCCAGGAGGTGCCCCAGGGTCTGGACGGCACGGTGTTCGAGTTGGCCGCCCGCGGGCTGGGCGAACTGGGCCACACCCTGGCCGCCTACCAGCAGCTCAGCGCCGAGCTGGCGCACCGCCACGGCAACCGCCATCTGCTGGCCCGGCTCGACCGCCTCCAGCACAGCCTGGACACGGACGGCGGCTGGCTGGTCCACCGCCAGGTCGAGCAGATTCTGTCGCACCTTGATCTCGATCCGAGCGCGTCGTTTACCAGCCTGTCGGGCGGCCTCAAGCGGCGTACCCTGCTGGCCACAGCCCTGGTCAGCGACCCCGACCTGCTGCTGCTCGACGAGCCGACCAACCACCTCGATATCGCCGCGATTGGCTGGCTCGAAGCCTTTCTGCTCCAGCGTGAAAAAGCCCTGCTGTTTGTCACCCACGACCGTCTGTTGCTGCGCAAGCTGGCCACCCGGATTGTCGAGTTGGACCGGGGGCGGCTCAGCAGCTGGTCGTGCGATTATGACGCCTTCTTACAGCGCAAGCGGGCGGCGCTCGACGCTGAAGCCCAGGAGTGGGCGCGGCTGGATAAAAAAATCGCCCAGGAAGAAATCTGGATTCGTCAAGGCATTACCGCCCGACGGACGCGCAACGAAGGCCGGGTGCGCGCCCTCCAGGCCCTGCGCGCGGCCCGCCGCTCCCGCCGGGAACAGTCGGGCAGCGTGCGTCTGCAAGCCCAGGCTGCGCAGCGGTCGGGCAAGCGCGTCATCCGGGCCACCGACCTCAGCTACAGCTATACCGACCAGCCGCTCATCCACAATTTCTCCACCGCCATCATGCGCGGCGACAAGGTCGGCATCATCGGTCCCAACGGCTCGGGTAAAACAACCTTGCTCCAACTCCTGCTCGGTCTGCTGCCGCCCCAGCACGGCACGCTTGAGCACGGCATCCGGCTGCGGATCGCCTATTTTGACCAGTTACGGATACAGCTGGACGAGACCACAACCGTCCAAGACATGGTCGGCGACGGGCACGACACCGTCGTCCTGAACGGCAAACCGCGCCACATCATCAGCTATTTGCAGGATTTTCTGTTTCCGCCCGACCGCGCTCGCAGCCCAGTCAAGGCGCTGTCGGGCGGCGAGCGCAACCGGCTGCTGTTGGCCCGCCTGTTTCTCCAGCCGTCGAATGTCCTGGTCCTTGATGAGCCCACCAACGACCTCGACGTGGACACCCTGGAACTGCTGGAAGAGCTGTTGCTGGACTACTCGGGAACGGTCCTGCTGGTCAGCCATGACCGCGCCCTGCTCAACAATGTCGTCACCAGCGTTGTGGCCTTTGAGGGCCAGGGCCGGGTGCATGAATACGTCGGCGGCTACGACGACTGGCTGCGTCAGCGTCGCCCGGCGCCATCCCCCACGCCCCCGCCGCAGCCCAAGCCGGACACCTCCCGTCCGCCACGGGCAACCAAGAAAAAGCTGAGCTACAAGGAGCAGCAGGAACTCCACGTCCTGCCCGAAAAAATCGAACAGCTCGAAGCCGAGCAGAACGATCTTCACCACCAGTTAGCCGACCCGAAGCTCTACCAGCACAACGGCGACCAGGTCGGTTCCCTGAAGGCCAGACTCAGCGCCGTGGAGCACGAACTCGAAGCCGCCTTTGCCCGCTGGGAAGCCCTGGAGGCCGTGCAGCAGGGTTAAGGCGACGGCTGGCTGTTTCGCTATGGAACGCTTCAGCGTATGTCATCGAAGGCGGAACTCTTCGGGGCATATTTTGCAATATCAGTAAGACTCACCCGCTCGATTCTGCTGTCGCGCTGAGCAATCTCGGCCTGAAGCTTGGCAAGCTCCAGCCTCTTTCCCTCATCTTATACAAGATCAGGTCGTGTAGCCGTATTTGAGGAGCGGAACGAGTTCTCGCCGCTCTTTCCCTTATTCGGATTTATCCATCAGCCCTTGGGCAGCTTCAACACCCGCTCGCCAATGATGTTGTGCTGAATCTCGCTGGAGCCGGCCGCAATCGTCAGCCCGCGCGCCCGCAGCGCCCGGTAGCTCCAGCGACCATTTTCAATCGCGCCCAGCGAGCCCCGTTCGAGTTGGGCGTAGGGGCCGAGCAGCTCATCGGCAAACATGGCCGCCCGCAGATTCAGCTCGGTCGCGTGCAGCTTGCCGAACGAGCTTTCCGGACCGGGCACCTTGCCGTTCAGCTGGGCGGTCAGCGACCGGTAGCGGCTGAGACGCAGACACAGCGCCTCGGTGGACAGGCTGGCGAGCTTTTGGCGCACATAGGGATGTTGTGAGGCCGTCCGGCCCTCAAACTCGACCGTCTTGGCCACACCGACCAGCTCGTTGACCGTCCGTTCAACCGGATGGCGCGTACCGCCCGACACCCGTTCATACATGAGGGTGGCAATCGACACCCGCCAGCCCTGGTTGAGTTCGCCGACCAGGTTTTCACGCGGCACACGGACGTTATCGTAAAACACTTCGTTGAAATCTGACTCGCCGGTAATCTGGACCAGGGGCCGAACCGTAATCCCGGGCGTCTTCATATCGACCAGCAGGTACGAAATGCCCCGGTGCTTGGGGGCGTCAGGATCAGTCCTGACCAGCAAGACCTGCATATCGGCACGATGGGCCAGGCTGGTCCACACCTTCTGGCCGTTAATGACAAAATCATCCCCGTCGATGACCGCCCGGGTTTGCAGCCCGGCCAGGTCAGAGCCGGCGTTGGGCTCCGAATAGCCCTGACACCAGATCTCTTCGGCGGTCAGCATCTTGGCCAGGTAACGCTGGCGCTGCTCGTCATTGCCCATGAACATCAGCGTCGGCCCGATCCGATCAATGGCCAGCTGGTTGGCCCCGTACAGCGGCAAGCCGCGTTTGAGCACCTCGTCCTGATAAATCGCCTGCTCGACCAGATCGGCCCCGCCCCCACCCCATTCCTTGGGCCAGTGCAGCGCCACATAGCCGGCCTCGTACAGGCGCCGGTGCCACTCCTTGGTGCGCTGCCAGCGTCTTTCGGCGTCTTCATCGGTCTGGGCCAGGGGATCGCGGGCATCGCCAAAGACCTCGGCCATATTGCGATCAAGCCAGGCGCTCAGCCGTTCCCGAAACGCTTCCTGTTCAGGGGTATATCGAAAATCCATACGTCCTCACCTTGGTCCTCTCCCAGAAATCCCCCTGCGCTATCGCGCTTCCCCCTTTGCCAAAGGGGGATTGAGGGGGATTTTCTAGGCACTGATCTCTACATAGGCCGATTTCGCGGACGGTTGAGGGACGGGCAGACCTTCCTGCTTGAGGCCATCGACATGAAACTCAATCGCCTCCTTCATGTTGGCCTCGGTCTCTTCCTCCGTCCGACCCGTGGACACGCAACCCGGCACGTCGGGGGAATATGCCGAGAAGCCGATTTCGGTTTTCTCTACAACAACAAGATACTTCATTTCTTCAGCTCCGCCTGTCTAAGAACGCTGTTGAGGGTGCCAATAGCAAGATCGTCGCTCGGATGTCCAGGCACTGTCACCAAACCCCGTTTCGTCGGATGCTTGAATTGCCGATGGCTGCCGCGCACCCGCGCTTGGTACCAGCCATCAGTCTCAAGCAGTCGAATGACCTCCCTCACCTTCATACAACGAATCGCGAGACGAGGAGGTAGCGCTTAGGTGCCCTGCAACTCCTGACGTACGATCCTGGCCCCGGCCACCAGGGCGTGCAGCTTGGCCCGGGCCAGCCCGCGCGACGAAGCCGAAAAGCCACAGTCGCAGGTCAGGTACAGTTTCTCGGGAGCGACGTGCTGCAACACAGTCCGAATCCGCTCGGCCACGTCTTCGGGCGTCTCCAGATACATCGACTTCACGTCGATCACCCCTGCGGCCAGCTCCCGCTCGCCGCCAAACTCGCTCCACAGCTCGACTTCCGACATTTCCCGATTCGAGAACTCCAGAGCGATCTGCTCGGCCTTGGCCTCAAGAATACCCGGAAAGAGCGGGCGGTAGGTGCGTTTCATGGCCGGTCGGCCCTGATTATTGCCAAAGCAGATGTGCAACGCGATTTTGGCCTCCAGGCCTTCGACCGTCTTGTTGAACAGGGCGACCGTTTCCTCAACCGGCAGCACCGGCGTGCGGCCCACCGCCGAGGGCTCGTCAATCTGAATAAACGTCGCGCCCGCAGCCACCACCTGTTTGAGTTCGCGGTTCACCAGCTCGGCCAGATCGTACAGCAGCGGCAGGTAGTCGCCATCGTAGCCACCCTTGGGGGTGATCGGCATGACAATCGTCAGCGGTCCCGGGCAGCAGACCTTGATCGGCTTGTGGGTCAGCTTGCGGACATCCGTATACTCCTGGACCAGGCCGAAGCCTTGGGGTGCGCCGACCCGCTCAAGCGTCTCAAAACGCGGTGCGCTGTCATAGCTCATCACCCCCAGCTTGCGCTGGGCGGGCACTACGCTCAGGCCGGATAGCTTTTCAACCACATTCCACAGAAAACGCTGGCGGCGGATTTCCCCATCGCTCAGAATATCGAGCCCGGCGTCCTCCTGGTCACACACCGCAACCCTGACCGCGTCGAGAATGGCCTCTTCCAGGTCCGCCGGTCCGGCCGTCCCGGCCCGCAGCGCCCGGCGCATGGCGGTCAGCCAGCCCGGTGAGGCGTACGATCCTACCCCCATGGTGGGCAACAAACCAAGCTCAGTTCCGTTGAGAAGCGGCATCGTTCGACCTCCTTCTCCTTGGCGGCTTCCTGTTGTCAGCTGCCCTTGTAGCAAAAAAGCGCGTTGGTGTCTGTAAAGACGAGCGCGGCTGTCTGCCGTTCGGCGGTGCGGCGGCTTTTCCCCCCCAGCCGTCCGTGCTAGGCTACCGAGTCTCACATTGAGCGACGAGGGGAGCATACATGGCAAGCGTTGGTGACCTGTCCATTCCGCACCGGGTCCTGCTCGGTCCGGGTCCGAGCAACGTCCATCCGCGCGTTCTGCAAGCAATGTCCACCCCCTTGGTCGGTCACCTCGATCCCACGTTTGTCGAGCTGATGGATCGGACCCAAGAGCTGCTGCGGTTTGTGTTCCAGACCCAGAACAAAATGACCCTGCCCATCTCCGGCACCGGCAGCGCGGGCATGGAAACCTGTCTGGCCAACCTGATTGAACCCGGAGACGAGGTCGTCATTGGGGTCAACGGCGTCTTTGGCACACGCATGGTCGAGGTGGCCAAGCGCTGTGGCGCCACCCCGGTCGAGATGCGCGCCGAGTGGGGCCGTGTCTTCACCCCCGAGCAGGTCCAAGAGACCCTGGGCCGGTGCCGGCGACCCAAGTTTGTCGCCCTGGTCCACGCCGAAACCTCAACCGGCGCCTGGCAGCCGCTCGAAGACATGGCCGCTCCCATTCACCAGGCCGGCGCCCTGTTTGTGGTGGACGCCGTCACCTCGCTGGGCGGCTGTCCGCTTGAGATCGACAGCTGGAGTATTGACGCCTGCTATAGCGGCACCCAGAAGTGTCTGAGCTGTCCGCCGGGGCTGTCGCCGATTACCTTCGGTCAGGCTGCGCTGGATGTCATTGGTCGGCGCAGCTCGCGGGTCCAGAGCTGGTATCTGGACGTCAGCCTGCTGGGCAATTACTGGGACGAAGGCCAGGCCAAGCGGGTCTATCACCATACCGCCCCGATCTCGATGACCTATGCGCTGTGCGAAGCCCTGAGCCTGGTCAAAGAAGAGGGGTTGGCCGCCCGCCACGCCCGCCACAAGCGTAACCACGAGGCCCTGGCGGCCGGCCTCAAAGCCCTGGGCATCGAACTCGTCGCCCAGCAGGGCCACCGCTTGTGGATGCTCAACAGCGTTAGCGTCCCCGACGGAATTGACGAGGCGGCGGTACGCAGCGCCCTGCTGAACGAGTATAATATCGAGATCGGCGCCGGGCTGGGCGAGTTTGCCGGCAAGGTGTGGCGGATTGGCCTGATGGGAGAGTCCAGTTCGCAGGAAAACGTCTTGCTTCTGTTGGAATCGCTGGAGGCGGTGTTGGCCCAACACGGCCATCCGTGCCGACCCGGCACGGCGGTCCGGGCGGCACGCGCAGGCTATCAGTGAAAGAGGGATGAACCATGAGGATGCGGATGTGGAGCGGGTTGGGTGGGGTTTCCTTTTGCCATTTGCCATTTGCCTTTTGCCTTTTGCCTTGTCTTGTCTTCCTCCCCCCTCCCCTCCACGCCGCCTCGCCCACGCTCGTCCGCCTCACCCCCCACACCGCGCCAGCCCTGTACGACGACCTCAGCCGGACCTCTCTCAAGTATGCGGTCAGACGCAGCCTGACCGCCCTGCGTCCCAGACCTGACACCGAATCCGTGGTCTTCGGCTCCCAGCAGCTGAGCCTGGCCCATGTCCGTGACAGCCTGCAACACTTCTACACCCTGCTGGAAACCGAGGAAGATCTGGCGGCAGCGGTGTGGCGCGACTTTCACCTCTATCGCGCCACCGCGCCGGCCCTGTTTACCGGCTATCACGAGCCGCTGCTCAGGGGCAGTCGGGTCCGCACCCGGCGCTATCGCTATCCCCTCTACCGTCTGCCCGACGATCTGGTCGAACGCGCCCCCGCCTCGGATACGGGTGAGCGGCGGATCGGTCGCTGGGTCAGAGGCCGGTTCGTACCCTATTTCACCCGGGCCGAGATCGATGGGCAGGGCGCACTGGCCAAGCGGGGCTATGAGATTGCCTGGCTGGACGATCCGGTCGCCCTATTCTTTCTGCATATTCAGGGCTCTGGACAGATCGCGCTGACGGACGGCTCGCACCTGCGGGTCGGCTATGCCGGAACGAACGGACACCCCTATACCAGTATCGGCAAATGGCTGAAGCAACGAGGCAAGCTCCAACCCGGGCGGACCTCTTCGCCGGCGATCCAGCACTACCTGCATACCCACCCCGACGAACAGCGGACGATCTTTTTTCAGAATCGGCGCTACGTGTTTTTTCGGCCCAGCCGGGGTGAGCCGCGCGGCAGCCTGGGCAGTCCGCTGACCGCCGGACGTTCGATTGCCATCGACCCCAAGGTCTATCCGCTCGGCGCGCTCGGCTTTATCCGCACCAGGCGCCCCCGTGTCGGTCGGCACCAGACAGTTGCCTGGCAGCCCTTTTCCCGTTTCGTGCTGCTCCAGGATACCGGCGCCGCGATCAGCGGGCCGGGGCGGGTCGATATCTTCTGGGGCAGTGGCGCCCAGGTCGAGGCCGGCTACATGGCCGAGCAGGGCGAACTCTACCTGCTGCTAAAAAAACGCTGAGCGGCAAGGGGAAGCAGGACGATGTCAACGCCAGCCATTCCCACCACGGGGCTGCGCCATGTGGCCCTCAACGTTGCCGATGTGGCGACCTCGGTCGCCTTCTACACCGGGCTGTTCGGTATGCGGGTCGTCTGGCAGCCCGACGATCAGAACGCCTACCTGTCGTCCGGCTGCGACAATCTGGCCCTGCACCGGGCCGCGTCCGATCCGTCCGCCGCCGGCCAGCGGCTCGACCATGTCGGTTTTGTGGTAGTCCAGCCGAGCGATGTGGACCGGGCGGCCGAGGTGCTGAGCGCCCGGCAGATCCCTATCCTTGCCGCACCGCGAACCCACCGGGACGGCAGCCGGTCCCTGTATTGCGCCGACCCGGACGGCAACCGGATCCAGATTTTATATGAGCCAAGCCTCAGTCCCCAACGGCTCGGGTAAGGAGCCTGGGTTCTCGGCCCTCCAATACGCCGCGGTCTGGGCGGTCCACGCGTATACGGCCTTGGGCTTTGTGGCCGGCTTTCTGGCCCTGCGGGCGACCGTGGGCGGGCAGGCGCGGAGCGCCTTCGGGTGGATGCTGGTCGCGGTGCTGATTGATGCGACAGACGGGACGCTGGCCCGGGCCGCACGGGTGAAACAGCTCGCGCCGTGGTTCGACGGGAGTAAACTCGACGACCTGGTTGATTATGTCACCTTCGTCTTCGTGCCGGCCGTGTTTGTGTACCACTTCCAGCTCATGCCAGCCTCGACAAGCCTCCTGTTTCCCGGCCTCATGCTCATGGCCAGCGGCTACGGCTTCTGTCAGGCCGAGGCCAAAACAGCCGATTTCTTCTTTACCGGGTTTCCGTCGTACTGGAATATCGTGGTCTTCTACCTGTACGCCGCTCACACGCCGGCCTGGCTGAATGCCGGCCTAGTGGGCGTGTGCATCGTCCTCGTCTTTGTCCCCATCCGGTATGTATACCCCTCCCGTACCGTCCCGTTCCGCCGCCTGAGCAACGGACTCGGGGTGGTGTGGACCGCCCTGGTAGTCGTCCTGATCTGGCAACTGCCAGCGCCACACCCCTGGCTCCTGGGAGGGTCGCTGCTCTACCCGGTCTACTATGCGGCCGTGTCCGTCTACCTGCATCTCACCCTGCCGCCAGGGCCTACGGCCGGCCAGACCGCGAGTTCTCCACGATGAGAGGCGAGTCCGGCCGCCACATCCGTTTCTTACGCGTCCGCCGCCGCCGAATAGCCACAGACAGCGGGCCCAAGATGACCCCGGCCACAAATCCGCCCAAATGTGCCCGCCACGTCATCAGCTGCTCGTTGCGGGCAGCGAGATACCATTCAGACACGAACAGCAAGACCAGCCAGACCAGCAGATAGCCAACGGCCGGCACCCGAACAACCCGAAAGAAAAAAGGCAGCGGAATACAGGTCAGAATCCGAGCGGTCGGGTACAGGACACAGTGGGCGCCGGCCACGGCAGCGATGGCGCCACTGGCACCGATCATCGGGACGGTCGAAAAGGGCGCAACATAGGTCTGGACCAGCATCGCCGCTATCCCGCCGAAGCAGAAAAAGAGCCCGTAGCAGCTCGGGCCCAGACGATCCTCAACATGCCGGCCGAAGATGTACAGAAAAAACAGGTTGCCGATCAAATGGGTCCAGCTGCCGTGCAAGAAAATACTGCTCAGGAGGGGCAACAGACGCGGCAGCCGGCCCTGCACGACGGCCTCAGAGAACTGGGCCGGCACCCAGCCATAGTGGACAAAAAACGCAGCCAGGTCACGGCCTGCGTACTGCTGGTATAATTCAAAGCCGAACAGACCGATGCAGACTGCTATCACGACGAAGGTGACCCACGGCGTGCGCTGCAAAGGAATCGTTGACCCAATCGGAATCATATGGGCACCGACACCGGGCGGGGGTTTTTCGTTGACGGAACGTAACGGATTTCTTATAGCACCGGCGTGTCAGGTATGATAGGGGAAAAGCCTATGCCGATCTACGATTACCACTGTCAGGCGTGTCACAAAACCCAGAGTCTGCTCTTCCTCAGCCTGACCGAGGCCGAGATCGGAGAACGGACATGCCGGTGGTGTGGCGAGCCCCGGCTCAGGCGCATCCTGTCCCGTTTTGCCTACCACCAGAGCGAGGCCAGTCGCCTCCAAGATTTTGATACCGGCGCCCCGCGCGACGAATCCTTTTACCGCGACTCTCGCAATGTCGGCCTGTGGGCCAAGAAGCGGGCCAAAGAGATGGGGGCCGATCTCGGATCGCAGTTCGAGGAAACCGTCGAAAAAGCTCGGAGCGGGAAGATCGGCGATGATGTCTAAGATGATCTCTAAATTGAGTGCTGAGCCCTCCCCCGTGTCTGCTCCGGCCTACTCAGCCCGGTCCGGGTCGGTGCTATGATCCGTCGGGCGCGCACTCTCCTGTGGCGGGCGTGTCGTGTGGTCGGCGGGGGGGCGCTCGTCGTGGCCGGCATTTTTCTCAGTCTGCCGGGCATTCCGGGCCCCGGCATTGTCGTGCTCATCCTGGGGCTGGGGCTGCTGAGTTCGGAATTTCACTGGGCAGACCGGCTGTACACCCGGATCAAGCAGACGGGCCGAGATCTTGTCCGGCGCGCCCAATCAAATCGCAAGGACACGCCCGGACGCCAAGGATCGCTCAGGGACACCCGTTCGCAACAACGCTAAGGAGGCGTCGATGCCCAACACCATCAAGCTGTACGATTTTCCCATGTCTCCACGGGTCCGCAAGGTCCGCATCGTGCTGGCCGAAAAGGGTCTGGCATACGAAAAGGTGAACATCGATATTACCAAAGGCGAGCAAAAAACACCCGACTACCTGGCCATCAACCCCTACGGCAAGGTGCCGGCGCTCCAAGACAACGGGACCACGGTGTACGAATCGACGATTATCATGGAATACCTGAACGACACCTACCCGGACCCGCCCCTGCTGCCCTCTGCGCCGGGCCAGCGCGCCCGGGCGCGGGTTCTCATGCACTACGCCGACAATCCGTACGAAGGCGCCATTGCCCGCCTGGCCGGAGAACTCATCTTCAAGCCGATGCAGGGCGGCAGCCCGGACGAGGCGGCGGTCAGCCAAGCCACGACCGACCTCCAGGCCTGCTTTGACAAACTCGACCAGGAGTTGGGCGAGCAGGACTATCTGTTGGCCTCGGGCTTCAGCCTGGCCGATATCCCGTATGTGTCGTGGTCGCTGCTGTTTCCCCTGCTCAAGGTCACGGTCCCTCACCCCAGGGTCGAGGCGTGGCTTAAGCGAGTGCAAGAGCGACCGAGTATCCAGGCCGCGGGGTGAGCAGACAAGACAAGTCAAAAGGCAAATGTCAAAACTGAAAACATACACAGGGACGAGGTATGTTCAGCGGCATTATTGAAACCAGCGGCACGATTACCCGGATTGACGACATCGCCGAGGGCGTTCGGCTCAGCCTGTCGAGCGAACTGCCCGTGGCTGAGGTCGGTCTTGGGGAAAGTATTTGTGTGAACGGCACCTGCTTGACGGTGACGGCCATCGGAGACGCGGAGCTGAGCTTTGAGGTCTCGGCCGAGTCGCTGCGGCGTACAAACCTGGGCGACCTCAGGCCGGGCTCAGCCGTCAATCTGGAGCGCTCGCTACGGCTGGAGGATCGTTTATCCGGCCATCTGGTCTTTGGCCATGTGGACGGTCTGGGCTCGGTCGGCTCGATTCAGGCCGAGGGGGATTCGTTTCTGTACACCTTTGAGATTCCCCGCGAGCTGAGCCGGTATCTGGTCGAAAAGGGCTCGGTTGCCGTGGACGGCATCAGCCTGACGGTGTTCGACTGTCAACCGACATCCTTCACCTGTGCGATCATTCCCCACACCCATCAGGTCACGACCCTCAAACACCGCAAGCCCGGCGACCGGGTCAATATCGAGACCGACATGCAGGGCAAGTATATTGAAAATTTCGTCAAAGAGGCGGTCGAGGGCTCCCTGTCGGGTCCGCTGCAGGAGCTGCGCGACGAGCTGGCCCGGCTCAGACAGCAGCTCGGAGAGCTGAAACCCTGACCTGCCGGTCCAGTTCTGCCTGTTGCCCTTTGCCTGTTGCCTTTCCCAGGAAGCCCAGCCATGACACAGCCCGACCCCACGACGATCATCCACACCGCCCAATCCCAGGACCGCCAGCTGCTGACCGAAGTCGAGTCCAAAGCCCTGCTGCGCGCCGTCGGTCTTGATGTGGTGCGCACCGAGCTGGCCTCAAGCCGCGACCAGGCCGTCGGTCTGGCCGAGGACCTCGGCTGGCCGGTCGCCCTCAAGGTTTGCTCCCCGGACATCATCCACAAGAGCGATATCGGCGGGGTGCGGCTCAAGCTCGGCTCGGCCGACGCCGTTGGCCAGGCGTTTGACGCCATCATGGACGCCGCCCGCACGGCCCAGCCCGACGCCCGGCTCGACGGCGTGTCCGTCCAGCCCATGGCCAAGCCCGGTGTTGAGGTTATTATCGGTCTGACGACCGACCCCCAGTTCGGCGCTCTGCTCATGTTCGGTTTGGGTGGGGTGGCGGTTGAAGTCCTCCAGGATGTAGCCTTTCGGCTGGCACCGCTCACCCCCAACGACGCGCGCGGCATGATTCGCGAGCTGCGCGGTCTGCCCCTGCTGACCGGTCATCGCGGTCAGGCTGCGGTCGATCTGAGCGCGCTTGAGCAGCTGCTGCTCGGGGTTTCCGGGCTGGCGACCAGCTATCCCCAGATCCAGGAACTCGACCTGAACCCCAGCCTCGCCTATCCCGACGGCTGTCTGGCGGTCGATGCCCGGATCGTCCTGCGGTCTGACGGCCCGCCACCTGTCCCGCGTCCGCTGTCCGAGCGCACCCGGGCAGCCCTGGAACGGGTGTTTCACCCCAAGGCGGTGGCGGTCATCGGCGATAAAAAAGCCATGAACTATATGTGGCTGCGCAGTCAAAACCGGTTCCAGGGCAAGGTCTACTCGGTCCAGATCGACGAGCGCGAACTCCCCGGCATCGAGGCCCTGGGGGTGCCCAACTATACCAGCCTGGCCGATATTCCGGACGAGATTGATTACGTCATGACCGCCGTGCCGCGTCAGGTCACGCCTAGGATTATTGCCGACTGCGCGGCCAACAGGGTCGGTGGGGTGATGCTGTTTACCTCGGGCTTCTCAGAGGTCGGCGATGAGGAGGGCAAACAGCTGGAGCAGCGGCTGGTCGAGGCCGCCCAGGCATCCGAGCTGGCCCTGATCGGTCCGAACTGCATGGGCGTGTACAACCCCCAGATCGGTCTGCGCAACTACACCGAGCTGCCGACCGGCGAGGCCGGCAGTGTCGGGTTCATCGGCCAGAGCGGAACCCACACCATCACCTTCAGCCTGGCCGCTCCCCAGCACGCCATTCGCATCAGCAAGGCGGTCAGCTTCGGCAATGCCGCAGTGCTGGACGCCAGCGACTATCTCAACTATCTGGCTGCGGACGAGCAGACCCGGCGCATCGGCATGTATCTGGAAGGCGTGCGTGAAGGCCGGCGCTTCTTCTCCCTGCTCCGGGAGGTGAGCCCCCACAAGCCGGTAGTCATCTGGAAGGGCGGCCAGAGCGAGGCCGGCCAGCGGGCGACCTCATCGCATACCGGCTCGCTGGCCACGCCGGTGGCGATCTGGGATGCGGTGGTCAAACAGGCCGGCGCCATTCCGGTCGCGGACTTTGACACCCTGCTGGATGTCTTGCACCTCCTCGGCTTTGCCAAATCCACCACCGGCGACGGGGTTGGACTCGTCGCCATGACCGGCGGGCCGTCGGTGGTCATTACCGATGCGTTTGAACAGGCGGGACTGCGGGTTCCGGAACTCAGCCAGGAATCGTACCAGGAGTTGGCGTCGTTTTTCACCGTCATAGGCGGCAGTTTCCGCAACCCGCTCGACTCGGGCTATACGATCGGCATGGGACAATCGACCGACAATCTGGCCCGGCTGTTGTCGATTCTGGAGCGTGACCCCAAGATTGACGCCATCGTCATGGATACCGGCGCCGGGCTGGTAGCCGGCCAATGGCAGGCCCGCCCGCAGCGCCTCGACAGCCTGCTCGACACCTTGTCGGCCTTTGCTGCACGTTCGGCCAAGCCCTTCCTGACCGTCCTTCAGCCGTTCAACCGCGAGGCCGAGCTGCTATCGGTCCGGGATAAGTTTCACGCCGCAGGGCTGCCCACCTTTGCCACCCACGCCCGGGCTGCCCGAGCGCTGGCTCTGGTCACCGGCTACCGTCGTTTTCACGCTCCAGCCTCGGCCTCCTAGAGCCCGGGCACTCGCCCCGCCGGCCTTAGCCGCCGCCCGGGAGGAGTGCGCCGAGCCCCGCCTGGCGCTGCCCGGCGGCCGTAATTGACCCACTGTCGGCGATACGATAGCAAATGCTACGAAAGCAGACACTTCAGACACGACTGCAAGAAAGCGGAGAGCACAGGAAGGAGAAAAACAATGACCTATATCATCACCCGGCTGTGTCGGGATTGTCTTGACACCGGCTGTGTCGCCGTCTGCCCGGTGGACTGCATCTATAAATACGTTGGTGATGACAACGAGCAGTTTCCGGCCCAGCTGTACATTCATCCCGACGAATGTATCGACTGTGGGGCGTGTGAGCCGGAATGTCCATGGCAGGCCATTTTTGAGGAAGTTGCCGTTCCCGACGTTTTCGCCGAAGATACGCCTTTGAACTACGCTATGGTCGATCCGATCGACGACTTCGAGGTCGCCGTCCACGAGAAACCGGAGAACCCCTCGGCCGAGGAGATCCAGGCCAATAAAGAGAAATGGGGCTGGGACGGCTGACGCTCTCAGGGCAAGAGCATCGCTCTTGCCCCTGTCACGGATCTGCCTAGGTGCTACGCTTCAGCTCTTCTTCGACCAGGACCAGCCGGTCGTTACCAAAAAACATGGAGCCGTTGACAAACATGGTCGGGGTGCCATAGCCGCCGCGCCGCATGACCTCGTCCGTGTTGGCCCGCACGCGGTCCTTGTACTCCTGGCGGGCGATCTTTTCAAAATACTCCTGCGGGTCGAGCCCAACCTCCTCCACAATGGCGCGCAGCACCGCGTCCTGGCTGATGTCTTTGTCCTCGCCCCAGTAGGTCTCAAACACGCGGGAGCTATAGGCCAGGAAGCGGCCCGGCTGTTCCAGCGCGACCAGGGCGCCGCGCAGGGCCTTGACCGAGTTGACCGGAAACACGCTGGGCGGATTCTTGATCTTGAGCCCGTAATAGCGCGCCCAGTCCTGCATGTCCTTGGCCATGTATTTCTGCTTGGCCGGGACGCCCTTCTCGCGAAACTCGTACACCGACGGATTGATCGAGTTGAAGATCCCGCCGACCAGAATGGGCCGCCACTCCAGGTCGGCCCCGTATTTCTGACACAGCCCGTCGATCCTGGTAAAGGCCAGATACGTCCAGGGGCTGGAATAGTCGTAAAAGAATTCTACCTGAGTGGCCATGGGTGTTCTCCTCTCTGAGCGGCTAGGCGGTCACAAAATCGGCAATCATCCGGTTCATGTCCTCGGCGTAGGCCAGGTGGATATTGTGTTTGCCGTCGGGAAAAAGATGCACCCGCGAGCCGGCAATGCCCCCGTGCAGGACATCGGCATGAAAACGCGGCACGAGCGGATCTTTCTCGCCGTGCAGGATAAACGTCGGACAGCGAATCTCGGCCAAGCGCTGACGACACACATCGCCCCCGGCTTTATACAGGGCCTGCATGGCGTCGCACCAGTCCGTCCACAGCCCCTGGAGTTCCTGACCGTATATGGCGCCCATCCCTTCGCGCATCCGGGGCGACCAGGACGACACGGCGCGGGTTTTTTCATAGCCGTCGATATCCTCCTGGCTGATATACGCGTTGCCGCCCCACACGACGAGTTTTTCCACCTGTTGGGGATGGGCCAGGGTCAGCAGCAGGCCGATGATCGCGCCGTCGCTCCAGCCCCCAACCGCGTAGGACTCACAGCCCAACTGGTCCATCAGAGCCACGCAGTCTTCGGCGTCCTGGTGGTAGAAATCGATCGGGAATGCGCGCCGGGGCGGGCGTGAGCTGCCGTAACCGCGCGGGTCAAAGCTGATCACCCGCACGCCCAGCGCGGGCAGCTGTTCGAGCTGCGGCCCAAAGTCCGACTGGGCGGTTCCGAGCGCACCGGGAACCAAGACCAGCGGCGGTCCGTGGCCATGGTCTTCGTAGTACAGCCTGGCTCCCCTGACCTGTGCATACGGCATATCTTCACCTCCTGTGCGTGACCCATCCTGGTACCACGATCACGGGCAGAAGAGAACATGGGCAGGAGAGAATCGGGCGGCCGCTCTCTTGCAGAACACGCCGATCTCTGCCACAACACACGGGGCATATGAAAACCATAGGACTGACCGGTGGCATAGGCTCGGGCAAGAGCACCGTCTCCCAACTGCTGGCGGAACGTGGCGCGTTCGTCATTGACGCCGATAAGGTCGGCCACGAGATCTACCTGCCGGGCAAAGAAGCCTGGAAGCAGGTCACGGCTGCCTTTGGTTCGGAGATTCTGGCTGCAGATCAGACTATTGACCGCAAGAAGCTCGGAGCAATCGTGTTCGGCAGCACCGCGGCCCGCCAGCGTCTGAACGCCATCGTCCATCCCCTGATGTTCGAGGATATCGCCGAGCGCATTCAGGCCAAGCGGGCGACCGGATTTTCCGAGCCCATCGTGGTTGAGGCGGCCATCCTGATTGAGGCCAACTGGATTCCCCTGGTCGACGAGGTGTGGCTGGTCGAGGCCAGCACCGGGGCCGTGGTCGAACGCGTCGCCGCCCAGCGCGGCCTGGCGGCCAGCGACACCGAGGCGCGCATCGCCAGCCAGCTGTCCAACGCCGAGCGGCGCAAACACGCCCAGCTCGTTATCCACAATGACGGCTCGCTGGCCGACCTCAAACAGCGCGTAGACCAGGCCTGGGAGCGGCTGTCTCGATGAGCAAACTGTCTGTCCGCGGTGTCATCTTCGATATGGACGGCACCCTGGCCGACTCGGTCGAGTACTTCTATCATGTTTCGCTCGAAGTCCTGGAGATCGCCGGCATCCCCCTGCCGTCACGCGAGCGGGTGTATGAACTCATGCGGACCGGCCAGGACAATCCGCTGGCCAAACTCTTTCCGCCCGACCATCCCGACCCCGAGGCGACCCTCAAGCGCATTGTCGATACGCGGATGGACATGTGGATGGATCACTATCACCACAAGACCGAGGCGATTCCGGGCAGCCTGGACCTGCTCAAGAGCCTGCACACCCAGGGGCTGCGGCTCGGCATTGCCACCTCCTCGGGACGCGAGCTGCCGTTTCTGGACCACTGGGGCGTCCGCCATCTGTTCAGCAGTATCATCGGCCGTGAGGATGTCACCCACAGAAAACCGCACCCCGAGCCGATTCTCAAATGTCTGGAGCGCCTGGCGCTTCAGCCCCACGAGGCGGTGTATATCGGCGACTCGCCCATCGACGTGCAGGCCAGCCGGGCGGCCGGCTCACATACCGTCGGCGTCCTGACCGGCACCAGCACCCGCGAAATCATGACCGACCACGCGCCGGACTACATCCTGGACAGCGTGGCCGAGCTGCCAGACATTCTGGCGCCCGCATAGGAGGAGACAGGCATGGGACGTCTGCTTGGTATTGCCGTTCGTGGCGCCTCGCGTGCGCCAATGGAGACCCGGGACACCGTCCACATCAGCCAAGACACGGGTCTTGAGGGCGACTATCGCGGCAGATACGGCCCCCGCCAGATCACTGTCCTGTCCCAAGAGGCGTGGCAGGCCGCGTGTGACACCGTCCAGACCGAGCTGCCGTGGACGACCCGCCGGGCCAACCTGCTCGTCAGCGGAGTTGAGCTTGAGCGAACGACCCGCCAGGTGTTGCACATCGGCCCGGTCAGACTCGCCATTACGGGCGAAACCGACCCCTGCGAGCGGATGGACATGCAGCACATGGGCTTACGTCAGGCGCTCGTCCCGGCCTGGCGGGGCGGGGTCACGTGTTTTGTGCTGACCCCGGGCGACATCCGGCTTGGCGACGAGGTCCAGCTCCTGCCCAGCCCATCATCAGACTGAACACCGGACGGCCGCGACGGCGGTCCGGCCTCGCATCCAGCTGTCACGCCTCGTCCGCTTCGGCATAGCCGAGGCTGCGGATATCCTGCTCGTGCCCGTGCCGGGTGATGGTGTATTTGCTGACCAGGTAGATCGAAATCCAGGGCAGGCTCAGGTTGAGGGCCAGATGGAAAGCGGCCAGATTACGGATCGGCTCCTGCATGGCCTCTACGCTCGGGTTGGCAACCGAAAAGCCGAAGACTGACAGCAGCTGTCCGACGATGAACACGCCGCCGGCACTGATCATCTTCTGGGCCAGGGCCGAGCCCGAGGTCAGCAAGCCCTCACTCCGGCGCCCGGTCTGGCGCTGGCTCTCCTCGACGATATCCGCACCCATGGAGCCGACCAGGACGAAGCCGATGACCGCCACCGCCACCAGAAACGTACTGTGCGCCAAGAGCAGCCACCACAACAGGTCGGTGCCGTTGGCCGGAAACAGCGACACCGACACCATGGGGTCGAGCAGCCGCAGTCCCAGCGGCAGCGGCCCCAGCGCGGACGACAGCACAAACAGGCCGATTGCGGTCCGCTTCTTGTCCCGCCCGCGCGTCAGCGGATAGGCCAGCAGCCCGCAACTCATGGCCACGATCATGTGCACAACCGGAAAGATCTGGACGTGTTCCGGGGTCCACTGCCAGAAATACAGGTCGTAGTAGCGGTCGGTGTTGCTGTGCAGGCCGATATACAGGGCAAACACCAGCCCGGCGGCAAACAGCATCAGCCACGAACGGTTCGACAGCGTCTCAACAATGTCCCGGACCAGCCGGCGCGGGCTGAGGCGTTCCGCAGCGCTTTCATGCGGGACGTGGAGGGCGGGGATGTGTCCATGCAGGCTGAGCGTCGAGATCATGCCGGTAGCAAAAATGAGCATGCCGCCAATCCAGGCCATATCCCGATAACCGTCCGGGTTCAGGTAGGCTCGTGAGCCCTGATACTCGGCGGTCTCCGGCAACAAGAAGGCCAGCGTCAGCCAGGCAAAGCCAGCCCCGCCAAACCAGCCGTAGGAGGTGCTCCAGCCGACCAGCTGGGTGCGCTGGTCGTAGTCCTTGGTGAGTTCCGGGCCGAGCGCGCCGCGCGGAATTTCGTACAGGGTCATGGACACCCGCACGGCCACGGCCAGACACAACAGCCGCACGAACAGACCGCTCTGGCTGGTATCGGTCGGCGGCTGGAGGAGGGCGTAGAACGAGACGGCAAACGGCAGAATGCCGGCATACATAAAGGGGTGGCGCCGGCCCCAGCGCGTCCGCACCCGGTCCGACCAGACGCCGACCAGCGGGTCGGTGACCGCATCAACCGCCAGGGCCAGAGCCAAGGCCAGTCCGGCCAGGGCCGGGTCGAGACCCAGGACCTGGTTGTAGTACACCAGCACCCAGCCGCCAAAGACGTTATTCTTCACCCCACTGGCGATAGCGCCAAAAGCAAACGCGTTCAGGGTGCGGCGACTGGCGCGCTGGGTTTTCACGAGCGCGGCCCGCCCTCAAGCGTCCACACGTCGCACCATACCCCAGCCGCGCGGTCCGGCCCCGGCAACGCCAGGAGGCGGATCGTGGCCGCCACGCCCAGGGGCACTGACTCGGCCGCCAGGTCTCTCAGCTGGGCAACCACCGGGCTGGGCAGAAAGCCCAGCCCAACGTCCTGGATGACATTCTCCGCGTCCTGCCAGTGTCCCTGTACCGCAATCGCGTCCTGGTCCCGATACTCGAGCGACAGCCGACGTTCCCGGCCGGTCATAAAGGCCAGAATACGCTCCGCCGCAGCCGACCGACCCGTTCCTTCCAAGCGCACGTTTTCGGCCAGCCGCGGTATGAGGTAGGCCGTCGAATACGGCGAGAGACGCGAGCGGCTACCCGAGGTCTCAAACAGCGCGCCGGGGTCCTGGCGCAGGCGGATGATATGCGGCGCGTCCGTCACCAGACGGAACGCCCGTTCATACGGAAGCGTGACCGCAGCGTCGGCGCTGTCGAGCAGCACGACCTCTTCGGACTCAGGCATCTTCGTAGTGCGGCTCACGCCGCTCAAGGAAGGCGGCAATTCCCTCCCGCACGTCATTCGTCCGGGTGGTCAGAATCTGATTACGATCTTCCATCGCCACCGCCGCCTCAAGCGTCGGCGCGTCAACCGAGTAGCGCAGACACTCCTTGGTCAGCCGCACGCCAAGCGGGGAGTTGCGGGTAATCCTGGCCGCCATCTCGGCAGCCGCCCGGTCAAGCTCGGCCTCGGGCACGACCCGCGACACCAAGCCGGTCGCCAGGGCGCGCTGGGCGTCTATGAAATCGCCGGTCAGCAGCAGCTCTGAGGCGACCGAGCTGCCGACCAGCCGTGGCAGAAAGTAGCTCACCCCCACGTCGCAGGCCGACAGGCCGATCCGAATAAACGCGGCGTTCATCCGCGCCGACTCGGCCGCAATCCGAATATCGCTGGCCAGAGCCAGACCGAACCCGCCGCCTGCGGCCGCGCCGTGAACGGCGGCAATAAACGGCTGGGGCGCGCGGTGGATTTTAATCGCCAGCTCGGCGATGTGACGCTGGCCGCGCAGGCCGTCGGCCACCGATCCGCGCCCGTCGGCCTCACCCGCCTCCTTGAGATCGAGTCCGGCGCAAAACGCTCGCCCGGCGCCGCGCAGGATCACCACCCGGACGCTGTGGTCGGCCGCCAGCTCATCCAGGCAGGCGTGGAGTTCGTTGACCAGCAGGCTGTTCATCGCGTTCAGCGCCGCCGGACGGTTCAAGACCAGCCACAGCACGTCGTTGTCACGCCGCAGTTCCAGGGTGTCATAGCGCTCATTCATGGTCCTCTCCCCTAGATCAAGGACCGCGACTGACAGCCATCCACGGTAATACAGGCGCCGGAGACCCAGTTGGCCCGGCCCGAAGCCAGGAACACCACCACATCGGCCACCTCCTCGACCGTGCCGAAGCGGCCCGCCGGCAGCTCGGCCTTGATAAAGGCCGCAATGCCGTCCGGGTTCTCCTGCTGACGACGCTCCCACGAGCCGCCGGGAAACAGAATCGAGCCGGGCGCCACGCTGTTGACCCGCACGCCGTGCGGAGCCAGCTCGCGGGCCATTTCTTTCGACAGGCTGATCATGGCCGCCTTGGAGGCATTATACGTCATCGGCCCGCCCCACTCGCGCCCGTAGATCGAGCTGATGTTGATCACGCAGCCGCTCTGTTGCCCGCGCATGGCCGGCACGACCAGCCGGCACAGATCCAAGGCCGAAAAGAAGTTCAGGGCAAAACCTTTTTGCCAGTCCTCGGCCGAGGCGTCGAGATTGCCGCCCGGCCGCGAGCCGCCGACATTGTTGACCAGGATATCGACGGCGCCGCACTGCCGGCGGGTGTCCTCAACCCAGCCCCTGGCCTGGCTCTCGTCCGCCACATCCAGGGCGGTGACCAGGACCTCACCACCCCGGCTGCGGATGTCCTCGGCCGTCTGCTCCAGCGCTTCCCGGCCACGTGCGCAGATGCTGAGCCGGCAGCCTTCGGCGGCCAGGCCTAGCGCAATCGCCCTGCCGATTCCGCGGCTGGCCCCGCTGACCATCGCGACCTTGCCTGTAAGTCCCAGATCCATAGCTCCCTCCGCTTCTCGCAATATCAGGTCTACATAGCCTTTGTGCGGCTGGGCTGCCAGAGCCCGGCCAACCCTTGCCAGCATCCGGCCTGTCCAGATAGACTAGGCAGCCGCTCGAAACGCCGCAGGGAGGAAGACCATGCCAGATCATTTTGTGCTGGACAAAGACGGCCGGATTGCCACACTGCGCTTCAACCGGCCCGAAAAACGCAATCCGCTGAACGAGGAGATCCTGCGCGAACTCGAGGGTCTGCTCCATCAGGTTCGCGACGACCCCGAGGTGCGGGTGATGATCCTGACCGGCACCGGCAACACCTTTTGTGCCGGCGCCGACCTGTCCCAGACCAAGGGCATCACCGACCGGCACGAGCGGGAGCGCATCTTCGCCAGCTACCGACAGCGCCGGGGACGGCTGGTCGGCCGCATTCTGGACACCCTGGTCCACCTGGAGCCGATCACCATTGCTGCGATCAACGGCTATGCGGTCGGCGGCGGCTGGGCGCTGGCCCTGGGCTGTGATTTCCGGATCGCCGTCGAGGAAGCCCAGTTCTGGTTTCCCGAGGTCGATCTCGGGGTGCCGCTCAGCCCGGACTCGACCGCCCTGCTGACCGCCCATGTCGGCCCGACCCTGGCCAAGGAGATCATCATCACCTGCCGCCGCTACATGGCCGAGGAACTCGTCCCCCTGGGGCTGCTCAACCGGGTTGTTCACAAAGACGCCCTGGCCACCACGGTAGGCGAGCTGGCCGACAGCCTGATCGACAAGAACCCCAAGGCCGTTCTGGTCTCCAAGGCCACGGTCAATGCCGCCGCCTTCGGGGGAGCGGTGGTCAGCCCGGACCTGATCCTGAGCCGAGACTGAGCGGGCGGAAGGCGTAGCCCGTCCGTCAGCTCCACGCCCGTTGCTTCCGCTTGATAAGGAGAGCCGCATGCCGTCCATGGAACAATGCCCCGAAATCCGCGAAGAGATTCGCAAGCTGTGTCGCAAGTATCCGGACGAATACTGGCGCAAGCTCGATAAAGACGACGAGTATCCCGAACACTTTGTGCAGGAGCTGACCGACGCCGGCTGGCTGGCCGCGCTGATCCCCGAGCAGTACGGCGGCTCGGGCCTGACGGTCCGGGAGGCCAGCGTGATCCTCGAAGAGGTCAACCGCTCGGGCGGCAACGCCGCCGCCTGCCACGCCCAGATGTACATCATGGGCGCCCTGCTGCGCCACGGCAGCGACGAACAGAAAGCACGCTATCTGCCCAAAATCGCCAGTGGCGATATCCGCCTCCAGGCTTTTGGCGTGACCGAGCCGAACGCCGGCTCGGACACCACCCAGCTCGAAACCTTCGCCCGCCGGGACGGGGACTACTACATTGTCAACGGGGCCAAGATTTTCATCTCTCGCGTCCAGCATTCCGACATGATGCTGCTGCTGGCGCGCACCACCCCGGCGGCCGAGTGCCCCAAAAAAACGCTGGGCCTGAGTGTGTTCCTGGTCGATCTGCAACAGGCCGGTGACGCGGTCGAGGTTCGCAAGATCGACGCCATGATCAACCACGAAACCAACCAGCTCTTTTTCCACGATCTGAAAATTCCCAAGGCCAACCTGATCGGCGAAGAAAACCGCGGCTTCTACTATATTCTGGACGGCATGAACGCTGAGCGCATTCTGGTCGCGGCCGAGTCGATTGGCGACGCCCGCTGGTTTATCGACCGGGCCGTCAAATACGGCAAGGAGCGCGTCATCTTCGGCCGACCGATCGCCCAGAACCAGGGCATCCAGTTTCCGCTCGCCCAGGCCTACGCCCAGACCGAGGCCGCCGACCTGATGCGCTTTCAGGCTGCCGAGCTGTTCGATACCAGCCAGGCGTGCGGTCCCGAGGCCAATATGGCCAAGCTGCTGTGTGCCCAGGCGGCCTGGGCGGCAGCCAACGCGGCCCTCGACACCCACGGTGGCTACGGCTTTGCCGCCGAGTACGACGTGGAACGCAAATTCCGCGAGTGCCGCCTGTTCAGCATCGCTCCGATCTCGAACAACATGGTCCTCAACTACGTGGCCGAGCACGTGCTGGGCATGCCCCGCTCGTATTAAGCACCGTCAGCACACAGGAGGCAGCATGGGAGCACTGACCGATAAGTACTGCATCGTTGGCGTGGGTGAGACACCGCACATGCGGCCGTCGAACCGCACCACCCTGTCCATGGCCTGCGAGGCCGTCAAAAAGGCCATGGCCGACGCCGGTCTGGGACCGGGCGACATCGACGGCATGACCAGCTATCAGGCCGGCGACTCAACCACCTCAAACCATATTGCGACCTCGCTCGGCATGCGGCTCAACTATTCGGTCGATATCCTGGGCGGCGGTTCCAGCACCGAGGCGCTGATCGGCAATACCATCGGCCTGCTCGAAGCCGGCTACTGCAAAACCATGGTCATCTTCCGCTCGATGAACGGCCGCTCGGGCCGCCGTATGGGCGGACAGGCGCCCAGCGGCCCGGTCCCGCCGACCCGGGCGGCCGAGGACAACCAGTTCATGATGCACTGGGGCTGGACCTCGCCGGCCCAGCGCTTCGGCATGTCGGCCATGCGCTATCTGCGCGATACCGGCGCCACCACAAAGGCCCTGGCCGAGGTGGCGGTCGCCCACCGACGCCACGCCAGCCTCAACCCCAAGGCTGTCATGCGCAACCCGATCAGCATCGAAGACCATCAGAACTCGCGCTGGGTCGTCAAACCCTTCCGCCTGCTCGACTGCTGTCTGGAGACCGACGTGTCGGCCGCCCTGATCGTCACCTCGCGCGAGCGGGCCTACGACCTGCGCCAGCCGCCGGTCTTCATCATGGGCGGCACCGGCCGCACCATGGCGCCCAACGCGGCCTGGAACTACTCCCGGCCGGAGATTCATTATGTGGCCGGCAACTATGGCCGCCAGCGCCTGTTCGGCATGGCCGGCATCAGCCAGAAGGACGTCAACCTGATCTCGTGCTACGACGCCTTCACCTTCACCACCCTGATCCAGCTCGAAGCCTACGGCTTCTGCGGCAAGGGCGAGGCCGGCGAGTTTGTCAAAGGCGGGCGCTTGCAGATCGACCACGAGCTGCCCTCCAACCTGTCCGGCGGCCATCTGTCCGAGGGCTACACCCACGGCATCAGCATGGTGATCGAGAACGCCCGCCAGCTCCGCCACCGCGCCGACGACGCCTGTCCGGGCTGGGCCGAGGGCCGTCACAGTTACGACCGGCAGGCCGGCTGTCGGCAGGTCAAAGACGCCCGGATCGCGGCCTGTCTGGGCTGGGGCACGGAAACCATGTCAAGCTCGGCGATTCTGCGCGGGATTGCAGCCTAGAGGAGGGCGGAGTATGCCAGGCCCGATTGATTACACCAAAATCACGATTGTCCCGGATTTTGACACGGCCGAATGGTGGATGGGCACCAAACAGGGCAAGTATCTGGTCCGCCAGTGCCAGGACTGCGGCCACAAGTGGTTCCCGCCCTTCCCGGCCTGCAACAAGTGCAACTCCATGGACCTGGGCTGGTTTGAAACGGCCGGCAGGGGCGTGCTGCACAGCTATATCGTAGTCACCCAGCCGATTCTGGGCGCCTTTGTCGAGGCTGTGCCGTATGTGGTGGGTCTGATTGAACTTGACGACTGCCACGAGGCCGACGGCTCACTGGTCCGCGTCGGCGGCGTGCTGCTCGACGACGAAGACGCCGTCGCCATCGGTCTGCCGGTCGAGGTCGAGTTTGAGCAGACCAACGAGGCGGACATTGTCGTGCCGCGCTGGAAGATCTGCGGCAGCGCGGACAATACCTGGAAGTTCGACGAGTAGAGCGGGCAGACGGAGACCTGCTCTCCGCCTCCCGCTGTGTTGCTAGACGCCAGCCTGCCCGACTACCGCCTCAGCCTCCATCTCTACACGCGTCACCCGATAGCCAGCCGATTCGACATTGGCGATGGCAGAGCGGATGGCCGCCTCCAAAGAGTCGGCTTCGCGATGGAAGTCAATGGAAAAGACCCCATTACAGGTGCCAGGGGTCGCATCGTCGCAGCCCGCCTCGAACAGACTGTCGGCCAGGTCTTCGGTCAATTCCAGTGGGCCGGAAAGGATCAGGCTGAATTCGTACTTTGCCATAGTATTTCCTAATGCGGGCAGCGCTCCACCGCCCGACGAATATCTTTTGCGTGGTCCTCTGGATGCCTGGGCGTCGAATAGACCGCTCGACTACACCCCATTCGATCTGTCTGGCGGCAGTACAATCGTCCCCAGATATGCGCCCGCGGTCCAGACTTGCGTAATGTCCAGTGACGCAGCAAAGCATACTCCACAGCTTCGCGAATGTGTTTATTCGGGTGGTCGGCCACACTACTCCAGGTCCACGCTTATCCGAGCCCGTGCATTACAGGCCGAACTCTAGCAAGGGTGCGGGACATTGGTAAAGCACGAGTCCCGTTCTGTTCAGCTTGACCTCCGGTCAGAAACCCCTTATGTGAGCGGGCAGGATAAGAAGAGGAGACAGACTATGGCTGACGAGATCCTGTGTTCCGTCCAAGACGGCATTGCCACCATCACCATGAACCGGCCCGAGAAGCGCAACGCCATGAACAGCGCCCTGCTCGACGGTCTGGTCCAGAACTTCAGCGCGCTCGAAACCAACACCGCTGTGCGGGCCATCGTCATCCGGGGCGAGGGCAAGGCGTTTTGCGCCGGGCTCGACCTGCGCGAACTCAGCGCCCGCCAGCAGGGCGCCGACGCCGAGATGGGCGTGGTCGAGATCCTGCAAATGATCGAGGGCTCGCGCCACCCGACCATCGCCATGGTCCAGGGCGACGCCCTGGCCGGCGGCTGCGAGCTGGCCCTGCACTGTGACCTGCGGGTGGTGTCGGACCGGGCCCGGTTCGGTATGCCGCTGGCCCGCCTGGGTTTGGTCATCCCCTTCCCGCTGTGCCAGAAACTGGTCGAGATTGTCGGCCCGGCCTTTACCAAACAGATTCTGCTCAGCGGCCAACCGGTCGAGGCTGCCCGCGCCTACGACATGGGCATGGTGCATCAGCTGGTCCCGGCCGCCGAACTCGAACAGGCCACCTATGACCTGGCCCGGACGATTGCCGGTAACGCGCCGCTGTCCCTGTCCGGCATGAAAACCACCATCCACCGGGCAATCTCGCTGTGTAAAACGATTGAGTACCACGACTTACAGGACATGGTGGCCACGGCCCGGACCAGTCAGGACGCCAAAGAGGGCGTCACGGCCATGCTGGAGAAGCGTAAGCCGCAGTTCCAAGGGGTATAAGCCGGTCTCTCTCCGCGCGAGGAAGATTGTGTGGATCTGTTCGGTCTGGTCGGCGCGGTCGGTGGCACGCTGTTAGGTCTGGCTGGCGCCACGCTCTTCTTGTCCGCCGCCTACTACCTGAGCCGGCGGGGAGAGGCGCCGCCGGTGTCCCTGACGCCTCCGAAACGCCTGGTCGTCTCCGGCCCCTACGCTCATGTCCAACACCCCATGCTGCTGGGCGTCTTGTGCCTCGGGCTCGGTGCGGCGGGCGGGCTGCGCTGTACCGGCCTTGGTCTGGCGAGTGTCGGCTTCGCTCTGGTAGCGCATGTATTTGTAATCCTCAGGGAAGAGCCGGCGCTGAGACAACGCTTTGGCGACGACTACGCAGCCTACCAGGCGGCCACGCCGCGCTGGTTTCCTTGCCCGCTGACCCGGGCCGGGATATGTCTATGGCCACGACGCTGAAGGAGGATGTGCGATGCGCTTTGGAGTCCACTTAGTTGCGGCTGGCCGCATGATTGAAGGCGAAAAAATTGCCCGGGTGGCGACCCGCGCCGAACAGCTCGGCTTTGACTCTCTGTGGGTCAGCGATCATATCGTGTTTCCAAGCCAGCTCACCTCGGCCTACCCGTATTCTCCCGACGGTAAATTGCCGCTCGACCCGTCCAATCCGTTGCTTGAACCGTTCACAGTCTTGAGCTACGCCGCAGCGGTCACCAAGACGGTCAAGCTGGGCACCAGCGTGATCATCGTGCCGTACCGCGACCCGCTGGTCAGCGCCAAGATCATCGCTTCACTCGATGTGTTGTCCGGCGGTCGGTTCATCTTTGGGGTGGGGGTGGGCTGGCTGGAAGAAGAGTTCCGCGCCCTGCGTCTGGACATGCGTAACCGGGCCGCCCAGACCCGCGAAGCCCTGCTGGCCATGCAAGCCTGCTGGACCCAGGACGACCCGGAGTTTCACGGTGAGTTCTACGATTTTGCGGGCATCAAGTTCGCCCCCAAACCACGCCAGACACCCCATCCACCGATCTGGTTTGGCGGCAACTCCGGGCCCGCCCTCAGGCGGGCGGTCGAACTCGGCAGCGGCTGGCACGCGGTGTGGGAAACGCCGGACGAAGTGGCGCGCAAGGCCAAGCTACTGCGTGACCTGTGCGACCGGGCGGGCAAGAGCTTTGACGACTTCGCCATCACGATTAACGTCAACCACAAGGTCCCGATGACCGTCGAGAATGTCAGGAAGTACGAAGCCGCGGGCGTCGGCATGATGTTCATGCCGCGCTCGTTTCAGGCCGATGTCGATGGCATCATCGAGAATATGGAGACGTTTGCCAAAGAGGTGAAGGAACCCTCGGAACGCTAGGGTCATTACCATGCACCGCTCAAAACACAGGGGGCTGGCGCATGGCTGAGCGCCATCTTGAACTCGGCCTGTTTGCGCCGACCGTGGGCAGCATGCCGCCGGCCGGAAAACCGGGCGCCTTTCTGCTGTCGCACGCCGAGCAGCGCACCGAGCCGACCTTCGACTATAATCTGCGCCTGGCCCGGATGCTGGACCGGGCCGGCCTGGAACTCTTTTTCATGGCCCAGCGGGGCGGCAAGGGCTTTGGGCCGTCACGCTTCTGGGGCACCTCGCTGGATTCGTTCACCACGGCGTCGGCTCTGGCCATGGCGACCGAGCAGCTCCAGCTGGTCTCGACCGTGCATACAGCCTTTTTCCACCCCGGTCTGGTGGCCCGCATCGGAGCCACCCTGGACCAGATCAGCCACGGCCGCTGGCGCCTCAACATTGTCAGCGGCTGGGCCGAAAACGACTTTCGGATGCTCGACATTCCGCTGATTGAGCACGACGCCCGCTACCGCCGCTCGGCCGAGTTTGTCGAAGTGCTGGGCAAGTTCTGGACCGAGGACGGGTTTGATTACGCGGGCGAGTATTACACCATCAGGCAGGGCACCTGCGCTCCCAAGCCGGAGTCGCCGCCCCTGCTGTACAACGCCGGCAGCTCGGCCGCCGGCCGAGAGTTCGCCGCCCGCTATTGCGACTGGTTCTTCACCGCCGCCCTTACCCCCGAAGCGGTCAAGGAGGAAGTCGCCGACGTGCAGGCCCGGGCGGCCACCTACGGCCGCCGGCTGCACATCGTCACCTATGCGCTGACGATGTGTCGGGAGACCGAGGCCACAGCCGAACAGGAGGTGGAGGACATCCTGGCTCAGGGCGACTATGACGGCGCCAGAGAGTTTCTGGAGGGCATCAGCGGCCAAACCCTGGGCACGACAAAATCCGTCCTGGGCGAAGGCGGGGCGCTTGAGGACATGCTGAAGAGTCTGGTGCTCGGCATCGGCAGCAGCAAACTCATCGGTCCGCCCGAAAAAGTCGCCTACGATATCGCCCGTCTGCACGCGGCAGGGGTTGATGCCATTGGCCTGACCTTCCGCCATACCGAAGAAGAGCTGGCCGATTTCATCCAACGGGTCGTCCCGCTGCTGGAGCAACACGGCGTACGCCGCCCACGCCAAGCACCAGTCGCGCGAGTTGCGGATTAGGAGGAGGCCATGGCCGTTCCAGCCCAGCAAGCCCTCATGACCGCCGAAGAGCTGTTCGAGCTGCCCAACGACGACTACAAGTATGAACTCGTCGCAGGAGAGCTGATTCGGATGGCACCGACTGGCGGAGAACACGGCGTTTTGACGGTCCGCGTGGCATATGTACTCCACGCCTATGTACAGGACAACGATCTTGGTATTGTCTGTGGCGCGGAAACGGGTTTTATCCTGCAACGCAACCCCGATATCGTTCGTGCCCCGGACGCCGCGTTTGTTGCCAAGGCGCGGATTCCCGAAACCGGCATTCCCAAAACCTACTGGCCGTTCGCGCCGGACCTGGCGATCGAGGTCACCTCTCCTTCAGACCGCTTCACCGCCGTGCAAACCAAAATCGGCGAGTATTTCTCGGCCGGAACGCGGCTGGTGTGGGGCGTCGAACCCGCGACGCGGACGGTCTACGTCTATCGCTCGCCGCACGACGTGCAGGCGCTCGGCGAAGACGCCGAGCTGACTGGGGAGGACGTATTGCCCGGTTTTCGGTGTGCGGTGAGGCGGCTGTTGCCGTAAGTTTCGTCAAAGAGGGCACGGGCGGCGTGCTCCGGATCAGCGCCAAACGAACCTGAACCAGTCGTCGGCGCGGGACTGCTTCTCGGGCTGTCTGGTGTCGTAGCGGTAGACGAGGCATTTGGTATCACCGCAAAGCGGCACGGTCATGCAGCTCTTCCCGCGTCGGCTTGCGCCCGTCAACCCACTCCATCTTGCGGGGTTTGATCGCCAGGAATCGCTTCATTGCGACCTCGTACTCGTCCTCCTGGCGTTGCATTCCTTCGAGTAACTCGGCCAGCCATTCGGACACGCTGCGCTCGTTCTCGGCAGCCTTGACCCGCAGCCAGCGGGCGACCTCATCCGACAGGGTGATGGTGATCTTCTTCATGGCACGTAAATCGTGTCAATAATCGAGGGCGACCGACGAGAGTTGCCAAGACGCGGATTCCCGAGACCGGCACTCCTATTGATGAGCGTGCCGGCAACTCGGGTTTTACACCCCCCTACACCACCGCCGAGACGCCGCCGTCGATATTGATGGCCGTGCCGGTGATGAAAGCGGCCTGGTCCGACACCAGAAAGGCCACCAGCGCGCCGACCTCTTCGGGCTGGCCCAGGCGCTTGAGCGGCACGTTCTGGGCCATTTTGTCCTTGAACTCGTCGAGCGTGCCCGTGGACCCCATCCGCTGCCAGTAGCGCTCGGTCTGGGCGCTGACGATATTGGTCAGACACACCGTGTTGACCAGGATATTCTCTCCGGCGTAGTCCAGCGACAGGGCTTTGGTCAGGGCAATCCCGGCCGCCCGGCTGACCGAGGTCGGCAAGGACCGCGCGCCCGGCGCCTTGCCGCCCGGGTGGGTGACGTTGATGATCCGCCCGCCGCCGGCCTTGCGCAGGTGGGGCAGTACGGCGCGGGTGCAGCGCACCGCAGCGGTGAACTTCAGGTCGATGTCCTCGGTCCACTCATCCTCGCTGATGTCCTCAAACTTCTTGGCCGCCGAGCGACCGGCGTTGTTGACCAGAATATCGACCCGCCCATAGTGCGCGGCCGCCTTGGCCACAAAGGCATCAATGTCTTCACTCTCGGTGACATCGGCCGGGATGGCCAAGACCTCGCCGCCGGTCTGCGCCCGCACGTCGGCTGCGGCCTGTTCCAGCACGTCCGGTCGCCGGGCGCAGATGGCTACCTTGGCGCCTTCCCGGGTGAGACACACGGCGATTCCCTTGCCGATTCCTTCACTGCCACCGGTAATAAGAGCGACCTTGCCTTGTAATCCGAGTTCCATAGCGTTCTCCTCCTTACAAAATTTCGGGGTACTAGGCCCCATCGGTCTCTGGTTCTGCCTGGACGACCACGCCGGCCGAACGCAGGCGCTCGACCTCGGCCTGGCTGTAGCCCAGACCGGCCAGCACGGCCTGGGTATGCTGGCCGAGGAGCGGCGCGGGCGCGCCGGTGTGGCCCGGCGTGCGGCTCAGCTTGACCGGGATGCCCAGCGTCCGAATCGACCCGGCCCGGGGATGCTGCTGGCTGATGATCATTTCGTTGTGCACGACCTGGGGGTCGCTGAACACCTCCGCATAGGTCTGGACCGGTGCGGCCAGGACATCGTACTCGGCAAAGCGGGCCAGCCAGTTGGCCGCCGACTTTTCTCGAAAGCGTTCTTCGAGCAGGGCGTGGAGGGCGTCGGCATGGCGGCCACGGGATTCGCGCGAGGCAAAGCGCGGGTCGGCGCAGATGTCGCGCAGCTCGGGGATTTTGCCCAGCCGCTGCCACCAGGCTTGCGAGGCCGCGACCAGAGCAAAGGCGCCGCCCTGGGCCTCGAAGATCCGATACGGGGCTGGGGCAATACCGTGTCCGGCGCCGGCTTTTTTGGGCGGAATGCCGGTGTTGAGGTAGGTCGTGGCTTCCATGGCTTGCAGGGCCAGCAGGCTGTCCAGCAGGGAAATCTCGATCTTCTGGCCGATGTCCAGCCGCTCCCGACCCAGCAGCGCAATGGCAATGCCGTAGGCACAGTGAAACGCCCCGACCATATCGGCCACCAGCGTGCCGACCGTGGTCGGCCGGCCGTCGTCCCAGCCGGTGATGCTGACCAGCCCGGAAAAGGCCTGAATCAGCAGATCCTGGCCGGGCCGCTCGCGCTCCGGCCCCTCCTGACCGTAGCCCGAGACCGCGCAGTAGATGAGCTGCGGGTTCTCGCGGCTGAGTCGCTCATAGCCCACCCCGAGCTTGTCCGCAGCGCCGGGCCGAAAATTTTCCACAAACACGTCGGCCGTCCTGACCAGACGGTATACAACCTCACGGCCGGCGTCCTGCCTGATGTCCACGGCCAGACTCTGCTTATTGCGGTTGCGGGCCAGAAAAAACAGGTTCTCGCCGCCCCAGTCTTTACTGCCCGCAGCCCGCATCGGGTCCCCGCCGGGCAGGGTTTCGATCTTGATCACCTCGGCACCCATATCGGCCAGCATCTGGGCGCAAAACGGTCCGACCAGAAAGCGCGACATATCCACAACCCGTATGCCCTGGAGCGGCCGGGTCAGGGTGGCGGCTGGTGGGCGCGAGCCTTGGGCCGCCCGGCGCTGCTTGAGTTCGGCCAGCTGACGTTCCAGGTCGGTAATGCGTTGATCGAGATCGTCCATGCTTCCTCCCCACGCTGTCGGCAATCGACCAAGACGGTATAGTGTATCCGGGGCGGGTTTGGCAATGCTGAGCTTTTTTGGTATGGCCCGAGAAAGCAGCGACACGCCCGCAGCTCAGGTTTCAGCGGTCCGCTCCCCAGGAGGTCAGCTATGGCAACACTTCAAACCGGCAACGTCGAAGCCAACGGCATCTGTTTTCACTATCTCGAAGCCGGCCAGGGCCCGCTGGTCGTGTGTCTGCACGGCTTTCCCGACAACGCCTATTCCTATCGTGCGCTGCTGCCGGCTCTGGCCGAGGCCGGATTCCGGGCCGTGGCCCCGTTCATGCGCGGCTACGCGCCAACCGGCCCGGCTCCGGACGGACGCTACCAGTCGGTGCTGCTGGCCCAGGATGTGGTGGCCCTGCTCGACGCCCTGGGCGCCGAGCAGGCGTGTGTGGTCGGCCACGACTGGGGGGCACTGGCAACCTATGGCGCCGCAGCCCTGGCGGCCGACAGGGTCCAGAAGATCGTCACCATCGCGGTCGCCCATCCCGGAGCGCTGCTGGGCGCCATGGCCACGGACTATGACATGATTAAGGGCGGCTGGCACGCCTATTTTTTCCAGATGCCGTTCTCCGACCAGGCCGTCGCCGCCAATGACTACGAGTTCATCAGACGCTGGTGGCAGGACGCCTCACCCGAATACGACATCCCCGACGAGGTCATGGACAGCGTCAAAAACACCTTCCGTCAGCCAGGGGTGGTCAAGGCAGCCCTCGACTACTACCGCCACACCTTCAACCCGGACAACCGCGACCCGGCCCTCCAAGACCTCCAGGAACGCCTGACCCAAGCGACCCAGGTTCCGACCCTGGCCCTGCACGGCACCAGAGACCGGCCCGGCCGGCTGGCCGCCTTTGAGGCCATGGACCATCTGTTTGCCAAGGGACTGGACAAGGAGATTTACCCCGGGACCGGACACTTCCTGCATCTGGAGCAGCCCCAGGCGGTGAATCAGCGCATCGTCGCGTTTCTGAGGTAGGGGCAACCCCCTGTGGCTGCCCTTCCGTAGTTTGGCTGCCCTTCCGTAGTTTGGCTGCCCTTCCGTAGCCGCCCCCCAGCCTACCCGACCAGCCCATACAGCCGCACACAGTTGTCAGCCACAATAGACTGCATGTGGTCGGCCGGCACCCCGGCAAAGTGGCGGTCCAGAAACTGTTGCGACTCCGGCCAGCTGCTGTCCAGATGCGGAAAGTCTGACGACCACATCATGCGGTCAACGCCGATGAACTCGCGCAGCATGACCCCCGGCACATCGTCAATAAAGGTCAGGTAACAGTGCTCATGCCAGTACTCGCTGGGCAGCCGTCGGCAGCGCACCATGGGGTCCTTGGCCATGGTGCGGCGATGGTATCCCCAATCCAGGCGGTGCAGAAAATTGGCCGCCCACGACAGCTCGTTCTCGGCCGAGATCAGGCGTAGGCCGGGATGACGGTCAAACACCCCTTCCAGGATAAAGGTGGCAAAGGCCCGGGCCATGCGAACCGGCAGCACAGCATAGCCGACGGCCGCGCTCTCCTCGCCGGTCTCATCCTGTGTCCAGTTCACATTGGCGTGCCCGGAGGCGATGATGTGCAGGCTGAGCGGCATATTCAGCTCGTCCAGCGTCGCCCACAGCCGGTCCCACTCGGGCGCCGAGTAGCGTGAGCCGTCCGGCGTATCCTGGGGCAACAGCACGCCGACCAGTCCCTTGGCCTTGGCCCGGCGGCACTCCTGGATCGCCCATTCAATGTCGAAGACCGGGACCACGCCAACGCCGAACAAGTCCTGGGGATGGCTGCGACAGAAATCGCTCAGCCAGTCGTTATACGCCTGACACACCGCCTGCTGGAGCTGCGGGTCGGGAATCCCGAACGCCCGCATGGTGTAATTCGGATACAAGACCTCGGCATCGACCCCGTCCATGCGCATATACTCGACTCGGGCGTCGGGCTGCCAGTCCGTGGCATCCGTGGCGTAGCGCTTATCGCCCTCGGCCGCTGCGGCATAGGCTTTGTCCCGATTTCTGGCCACCGCGCCCATCGGACGCCGGGCCACGTGGGACGGCAGGCCCTCACACACCCAGCGGTCGCCCGAGTCAGTCGAGACGACCCGCGGACCGCGGTCTGTGTAGGCCCGGGGCAGATAGCGCTGCCACAGGTCGGGCGGCTCGATGGCGTGCGAATCGGCCGAGATCACGCGATAGTGTTTCATGGCTGACTCCTTTCTCTAGCGAAACGCCTCAATCGTTTCCTGGAGGGCAACCATCTGATTGCCGTTGGCCGACGAGGGCACCAGAATCGGTGTCTTCAGGCCGGTGTCATACCAGGCCTCGACGCCGTCTCGCACCTCGGCAACGCCGCCGTACAGGGTCGTCTGTTGCAGCCAGCGGTCGGACATCAGGCTCGGAATCCTGTCGGGCTGCTTGTCGGCGACCGCCTGCTGGATATCCCGCATCTCTTCTTCAAAGCCGGCCTCAATCCAGTACTGCTGGTAGTTGGGCAGGCCGACATACGAGCTGAGGATGCGGCGCAGCACCTTGGCGGCGGCGGCCTTATCGTCGGTAATCACGGTCGGGATCATATTACCGACAAAGAAGTCGTCGTCCCGCATTTTTTCGGGCGGCAGAAAGCCGAGCGAGGTCGCCATATGCGAGCGCGCGGCGTTGGCCCACACCGCGCCCTGCGAAATCTCGGCCGACAGCTTGGCCATGGCCTTGCGCAGGGTGGCCAGAATGATCGGCGGCAGGCTGTCGTTTCTGGGCAGTCCGGCGCGCAGGTCGTGGATGAATTGGCGCACGTCGGCCAGGGGTTTTCCGACCTGGAGGTCCAGGCGTTTATGGACCGGGCCGTGGCTCACCCCGATGCCGAAACGGAAACGGCCGCCCGAGAGTTCATGGATCAGGGCTGCGGTCTGGGCGTAATCGTAGGGGTGACGGGTGTACAAGTTGGCGATGCTGGTCCCGAACGGAATCTCGTTGGTCACCAGGGCCAGGGCTTGGCATAAGCCCAGGCCATCGCCCACGCTCTGGCAGTAGATGCCGCTAAAGCCTTCGCGTTCGAGCTGTTGGGCGACGTCCAGGGTTGCCCGGCGTCGGCTGGCAACCGCGACGAGCGCAACGGCGGGTTTGGGATGTGGCATGACGATTATCCTCCTTTGTCAAGCTCGCCCGGATCATAGCTGGAGTTGACAGGCTTTTCTACGAGAGGAGATTCGGGGGGGATTGATCGGCCCGGCCCTTGCCCGGTCCGCCTGCCTCACGTATGAGCCACACTCAGTACACCGACAGGAGGATGCCATGAGCATGTGGACGACCGAAACACGGGACGGCGTTGTCGTTGCCCGCTATCACAACCCGCCGATGAATTACTTCTGCGCCGAGGGAGCCCAAGAGCTGAGCCGCCTGATTGACACCTGGCGCGACCCGTCCTATCGCGCCGTGGTGTTAGGCGGCGGGCTGGAGGGCAAATTCATCACCCACTACAGCGTCGAAGAACTCGTCGAGCTGGCCCGCGACCGGGAAAAGATGCGCAGCCTGGGCACCTCGCTGACCGCCGGCTATCACGCCATGCTGCTGCGGCTGCGCAATCTGTCCAAGCCGGTCATCGTGGCCATGAACGGCGATACGATGGGCGGCGGCTTTGAGCTGAGTCTGGCCTGCGATATCCGCATCGGCCAGCGCGGCGACTATCGCTTTGGCCTGCCCGAGGTGAAGCTCGGCATTCTGCCGGGCGGCAGCGGCACCCAGCGCCTGTCGCGCCTGATTGGCGCCGGCCGGGCGATCGAGTTTGTGCTGCGTTCGCGGGTGGTCCGTCCCGAAGAAGCCCTGGACCTGGGCCTGGTCCACGAACTGGCCGATGAGGCCCTGGTCCGCGCCCAGGAGATCGGCCACGAAGTCGCCGGCTTTCCGCCGCTGGCCGTGGCCCGGGCCAAGCACGCCGTCTACACCGGGAGTGACACCCACCTGGACGCCGGCCTGGATATCGAGAGCGCCGACTTCCTGGAGACCATGCTGTCGGACGACGGCCTGCTGGCCATGCAGACCTATATCGACCTGCCCTACGACCAGCGCCGCGACTGGCTCGAACGACCGACCAATCCCGGCTATACGGGCAAATAACGGTCGGTACTCAGTTCCAGGGTTGGCGGATCTCGCAATGAGTGAGAAATTCCTGAAGCTGACGGATGCCGCCCTTGCTGACCAGGGTGCTGCGCAGGTTCAGCACCCGCAGGCTGCTCAGGCCCTGAAGCAGGGGCAGCCCGGCGTCGCTGATACGGGTGTCGTACAGCCACAACACGCGCAGGCCGCTCAGGTGCCTGATGTGCTCAAGCCCGGCATTCGCTACCCGGGTGCCGGACAGCTGGAGGTATTGCAGGGCGTTGGCCGCCAGGCCGGCCAGCGGCGACAAGTCGGCCGACGCCTGAGGCGTGACGTTCAGACGCAGTTCCTTGCCGGCCGCGATCTCAACCTGCCCCTGGGCCCGGCCGGACTTCTCCCAAAAGGCGTACACCTCGGGCGCAAAGACCTTGCGGACGAACAGCTCGCCCATCGAACGGTCGGCCGGAAAGGCCACCGTCCGGTCCGGCAGCGAGGCGGCGACCTCGGGGTCGTCGTGCATGAACGGCAGCAGCGGGTCGTCAAGACGTTTGAATTGTTTCTTCATCAGCGGTGATGTGGGAGTCGGGGGCCGGGCGAACCGGCCCCCAGGGGTCTGTGCGGGCTTAAATCGCCCGGTAGGCGGCAAACGACTGCGTTGACGAGCGGGCCTTTGGATCGACGATGACGTTGACCACGGCCGGTTTTCCAGAGGCAGCCGCCCGTTCAAGCGCGGGCCGGATGTCCTCGGGTTTTTCCACATATTCACCGTGCGCGCCAAACACCTTGGCCATCTCGTCGTAGCGACTGAAGCCCAGGTCACGCCCGGCGTTCATCACTCCCGCGCCAGCCCAGCCACCATTATTGCTGATCACAACGATGGCCGGGATGTTGTGACGCACCATGGTGTCGATTTCCATGCCGTTCATGCCGAACGAGCCGTCACCGCTGAGCACGATGACCTGGGTATCCGGCTTGGCGACTTTGGCGCCGACGCCAAATGCGGCCGCAACGCCCATACAACCATTGGGACCAGCGTTGACCCGATGGCCGGGCGCGTGGGTCGGCACTGACTGACGGGCGAAATTCAAAATTTCGTGCCCGTCAACCACCACAATGGCGTCCCGATCCATGAATTCACGGACTTCTTTACACAGCTGCAACGGATGCATCGGCGAAGAAGGCGTATTCATGATCTCTTCGGATTTTGCCTGCGAGCGCTGGTCATAGCCGCGCAGCGCCTCAATCCAGTCGGCCGGCGTCTGGATGCTGTCGGCGCCTTCGTTGATCAACTGGCGCAAGACCGTTTTGGCGTCGCCCACGATGCCGACATCGACCGGGCGATTGCGACCGATCTCTTCGTCGGCAATATCGATCTGGATAAACTTCACATCCTCGGCAAAACGCGGCGGCTGGCCGAAACCGATGATGAAGTTAAAACGCGTACCAATCACGAGGACCACATCGGCTTCCTTCCAGGCGCGGTTGCGGGCACCGGGGAAACTCAGGGCGTGATCTTCTTCAATCACCCCACGGCCCTGGGGAGTGGTAAAAAACGGAATGCCGCTGGCTTCGACAAACTCCCTGAGTTCGGCCATGGCGTCTGACCAGAACAGCCCGGTGCCGGTCAGGACCAGCGGACGCTGGGCGCCTCTGAGCAGGCTAATGGCCTGGCTGACCAGATCCGGATCGGCGGAGATACGGGGAATCACGTGTGGCCGCTTGACAAACGGGGCTTCTTCTTCCTCAACCTCGCGATACAGCACATCCCCCGGCAAATCGAGATACACCGGTCCCGGCTGGCCGCTGGTCGCAATGCGAAACGCCTTGTTCACCAGCTCTGGGATACGCCGGACATCTTTGACCCGCTCGGCCCACTTGGTGATGGGTTTGAACATGCCGACCTGATCCATTTCCTGGAAGGCACCCATGCCATCCTGCGAAATCGCGCTCGCCCCACCCAGGGCAACAACCGGGATCGCATCCAGAAAGGCGTTCCCCACCCCGGTGATCAGGTTCGTCACGCCCGGTCCTGAGGCGGCAAAACACACCCCCGGCTTGCCCAGCACACGACTGTAGGCATGCGCGGCCATTGATGCGGCCTGCTCGTGACGACAGTCAACGGAACGGAACCCAATCTCGATGCACTTCGAGGCCACATCGACCATCGGGCCGCCGGTGATATAGAAGACCGTATCCACTCCTTCATCTTTGAGCGATCTTACGACAAGAGAATTTCCATCAACCTTGGCCATACTAGCTCCCTCCTTTCGAAAACCCTTCGCAGTCTAAAAACAGGAGATCAGCAGCGCGTCTGATCGGACGCATCATAGTCACACTCTGCACAAAAATGCCAGGGGCGACGGGCCGCTAGGCGACCCGAAGCTGCACCTGACGCTCGACCGACAGGGCCACGCTCATGGCCGGCGTGGTCTGCGCGTAGCCGATGCGGCCCAGCCCATCAATCAGAATCAGCCCGGCCTCACCGCCCGTGCGGTGGTCGAGTTGCCGCAGCGCGGTCTGGGCCGCCCAGCTCGGCTCCCGGCCGTCGGCCAGCAGCTCGACTGCGATCCGGGCCAGGCCGACGCGCAGAATGGCCTCACCGTCGCCGGTGGCCGAGCAGCCGCCGAGTCCGTTGTCGGCATAGGTGCCGGCCCCGATAATAGCCGAATCGCCGACCCGCCCGCTGCGTTTGTGCACCAGGCCGCCGGTCGAGGTGGCGGCGGCCAGATTGCCGGCCGCGTCCCGAGCTACCGCGCCGACCGTTCCCGGCCTTGCCGCGCTCCGGCCGGCTCGCCAGCGCTGGTACTGCCGGGCGGTAATCAGGCTCTGGGCCGACAGCGTCGGCACCGCCCGCTCACGGGCGAAGCGCCGGGCACCCGGACCGACCACAAAGGCGTGGCGACCGTCTTCTAGCACGGCCCGCGCCAGGCGAATCGGATTGCGCACCCCGGCCACCGCCCCGACCGCACCGACCCGCAAGGACGCCCCGTCCATGACCGAGGCGTCAAGTTCGACCGTGCCGTCCTGGGTCAGACAGGAGCCAAGACCGGCGTTAAAGACCGGATCGTCTTCGAGCACGGCAACGGCGCTGATGACCGCGTCAAGCGCGCGGCCGGCGGGGTGCAGAACATTCCAGCCGGCCGCAAAGGCTGCGCGCAGTCCCCGCTCGCGCTGCCCGCGCGAATCCGGGTCTGCGGCGCCCGCCCCGCCGTGAAGAATCAGGGCTGCTGGCATGGAAGGAAAGTCGGGCGCTTGCCGGGCTTTACAGGTTCAGCTCCTGGGCCACCACCTCGCGGTGCACCGGCGCGCTGCCGAAGGCTGCCTCAGAGGCCAGCCCGCGACGGTAAAACAGGTGCATATCGTGCTCCCAGGTAAATCCGATGCCGCCGTGGACCTGAATGGCCTCGCTGGTCACGGTTTTGCACATGTCGCTGCAATACGCCTTGGCCATGGGTACAGCCTGACGGGCTTCGGGCACATTCTCATCAACCGTCCAGGCTGCATAATAGGTCAGCGAACGGGCGTTCTCGACCTGGACCATCATGTCCACGCACTTATGCTTGACAGCCTGAAAACTGCCGATCGGCTTGCCGAACTGGACCCGCTCCTTGGCGTAGGCGACCGCCATATCGAGCGCCTGCTGGCCGGTGCCGACCATCTCGGCACACAGACCGGCCATGGCCTGGTCGAGCGTGCGCTGGACAATCGGCCAGCCCGCGCCAACCTGGCCCAAGACCTGGCCGGCGGGTACAGCCACATCCTGGAAGGCGACATGGCACTGGCGGCGGGTCATATCGACCGTCTTGAGCTGGGTGACCGTCACCCCGGGCGCCTTGGCATCGACCACAAACAGGCTGATGCCGTCCTCGGCCGCCGCGCCCTGCCCGGTCCGCGCCACCACGACAATCTGATCCGCCACATGCGCGTCCGGCACGAAAAACTTCTCACCCGACAGCAAAAAATCCTCGCCCTTGGGCGTCGCCGCCAGCGCCACGCCGCCCGCGTCATAGCGGCCGCTCTTTTCGGCCACGGCCAGGCTCAGGGTCGTCTCGCCGGCCGCCACGCCGGGCAGAATGGCACTCTTCTGCTCGTCCGAGCCGCCGGCGAGAATGGCCGGCGTTCCCAACAGGGCGGTGGCCAGGAACGGCCCGGGCAGGAGCGAGCGGCCCATCTCCTCCAGGATCACCACCATGTCCAGAAAACTCCCCCCGACCCCGCCGTGAGCTTCGTCAATCAGGATGGCCGGCCAGCCCTGCTCGGCCACTTTTTTCCACATCTCGGTGGCGTGGGCGCTGTCGTCCTCCATCATCTTGCGGACGAAGCTGCTCGGACACTCGTTATCGAGAAACCGGCGGGTTGCGTCGCGCAGCATCTCTTGTTCTTCGCTGAAACCGAAATTCATAGCTCCTCCTGCAACAGGCGCCGGCTAGCCCTTTGGCAATCCCAACACCCGCTCTCCGACAATATTGCGCATAATCTCCGAGGTCCCGCCGGCAATCGTGTACAGGCGCGAGCGCAGCGCGCAGCGCGACCAATAGCCGCCGTCCAGCCCGTGGCGGTCGCCCAGCTCGATCTGTCCGTACGGCCCGAGCAGGGCAGTCGCAAAATGGGCGAGCCGAACGTACAGCTCACTGCCGGCCAGCTTGGCAATCGAGCCCTCCGGCCCGGGCGGCTCGCCCTTGAGCTGGCGGGTCAGCATGCGGTAGCCGTTATACTTGAGCGCCTGGGTGGCCACATGGAAGGCCGCAATCTGCTGGCGCACGTCCGGGTCTTCCGCGGCTGGCCGGCCGTTGACGCGCAGCCGCCGGGCCAGCTCGGTCAGCTGTTCAAGCATGGGCTCCAGGTTGTAGACCATGCCGAAATTGGCCCGCTCAAACATGAGCGTGGTCACCGCCACCTGCCAACCCTGATTCTTTTCGCCGACGATATTGGCCTTGGGAACGCGCACGTCTTCAAAGAACACCTCGTTGAACTCGGCGTCGCCGGTCATCTGGGTCAGCGGCCGGACCGTTACCCCGGGTGTCTTCATATTGACCAGCAGGTAGGACAGGCCCTTGTGTTTGGGGGCGTCGGGATCTGTCCGTGTGACCAGAATGCAGTAGTCGGCCTTATGGGCGTAGCTGGTCCAGACCTTCTGGCCGTTGACCACAAACTCATCGCCGACCTCGACCGCCCGGGTCTGCAGGGACGCCAGGTCGGAGCCCGAACCCGGCTCCGAATAGCCCTGACACCACACCTCGTCGGCGTTCATGATCTTGGGGATGTAGCGCCGCTTTTGTTCTTCGGTTCCCCAGTGCATCAGGGTCGGACCGACCAGGGACAGGCCGAGCGGGTTGGCCAGACCGGGCGAGCCGGTCCGCGCCATCTCCTGCTGATAAATCGTCTGCTCAATAATGGTCGCCCCACGGCCACCGTACTCCTTGGGCCAGTGGATGCCAACCAGCCCGGCGGCGTGGAGCTTGCGCTGCCAGCGCAGCTTGACCTCAAAGCGCTCGTCGGGGTCAATCAACTCAAACCGGGCCGGATCGTAGCCCTCGGGCGAATTGGTCTCCAGCCACGACCGGAGTTCCTGACGAAAGGTTTCTTCCTGGGGGGTGTAATCAAAATCCACACGACTCTCCTGCTCGGGGGCGGTTCGGGGGCGAATTATAGTTTTCAGCCGCCGGGAACACAAGATGACTCGGCCCTGTGACCTTTGACTTTTCCCTCTTCTCATATACTCTCTGCCCCGCAGCCACGAAAACGAAGGAGGAAACCCATGAGCGACAGTTTCTACCCCAAAGACGGTATGGGTGGCCTGCGCAAGCTGCGCAACGCCCGCCCCGAGTTGTTCAAGGCCTTTGTCGAGTTCGATACCAAGGTGTTTGAAGACGGCGCCTTGAGCGTCAAGATGAAAGAGCTGATCGCCGTGGCCACCGCCCATGTCACCCAGTGTCCGTACTGCATCGACGTGCACACCAAGCGGGCCGAGAAGGCCGGCGCGTCGCAGGAAGAAATCGCCGAAGCCATCTTTGTCACCATGGCCCTGCGAGCCGGGGGCGCTTTTGCCCACAGCACGGTGGCCTTCAGCGCACTGGAACACGGGTAGCGCACCCAGCCCGGTCCTTCGGCCGCGCTTGTGGACCGGGTGACCCACGCCGAACGGACATGGCCCCTTCCCCCCCCAGCCCGGCCCGCTTGCGGGCCGCCAAAAAGCGCCTCATTTTTCCGCTGGATGTCGCAACGCTGGCCGAGGCTGAAGCGTATGTCGAACTGCTGGCCGACGAGGTCGGGGTGTTCAAGGTCGGCAAACAGCTCTTTGTGCATGCCGGCCCGGAGGCGGTCCGGCTCGTTCATAGCCGGGGCGGACAGGTGTTTCTGGATCTCAAATTCCACGATATTCCCCGCACCGTGGCTCAGGCCGGAATTGAGGCCGCCCGCCTGGGGGTGGCCATGTTCAACGTCCACGCCGCAGGCGGCCTGGACATGATGCGCACGACCCGAACCGAGGTCGCCACACGCTGTCGGGCCGAGGGCCTGCGGCGTCCGCTGATCCTGGCCGTCACCGTCCTGACCAGCCTGAACGCCGATGACCTGCGCCAGACCGGGGTTGCCGCCGGCCCGCAAACACAGGTCGTCCGCCTGGCCAGACTGGCCCAGGCGTCAGGCCTAGGCGGGGTGGTGACGTCTCCCCACGAACTCTCCCGCCTGCGCCGCGAGTGCGGCCCGCGACTGCGCCTGATCGTGCCCGGGGTGCGGCCGTCGGGGGCGGACTGGGACGACCAGAAGCGGGTGCTCAGCCCGCAACAGGCGATGAGCCGGGGCGCAGACTATGTGGTGGTCGGAAAACCGATCCGAGACGCGGCCGACCCACGCCTGGCCGCCCGGCAGATCGTCAGCGATATGGCCCACGGGCTTGCCCGGCGAGCCGACTAGGGCGCGCGGGAAGCGGTGGAACCATGGCCACGGGGGACATCGTCGGCCGACACCGGGACGTTGGCCGGGAAACGGCTCAGACACATCCGCTGCCAGGGGGGCAGCGACTCGTCCAGCGGCGCGTCAAAGCGGTAGACAATATCATCCGGCCGGACAAAACCGAACTCTTCACGGGCGAGCTGTTCCAGAAACGTGTCGTCGGTCTCCAGCCGCCGCATGCACACCCGCAGGGCCTCACTTTCACGCAGCCGGGCAAACACCGCAGCCTCAAGGTCGGCCCGCTCCTGGGCCAAGCCCCGCAGGTGCAACAATCCCCAGCCACCGAACACGGTCGAGATGCCGAGCAACACATAGACGCCCAGAACCGCTGGCAGCCACACGACACGCAAGGAAAGAAAGCGACCCACGAGGTGCATTGTAGGTCCACCCGGCCCCCCACGCAACGGTGGGCAGGCAGAACCGCAGGGGCAAGGCCCCGTACCTGCCCGCCCCCAGCCACTGTGAGGCAGGGCTCAGAGAGGAGACACCAGCATGAAGATCAAGTCTGTCCGGGGTCGAGAGATTCTCGACAGCCGGGGCAACCCCACCGTTGAGGCGGATGTAATTCTGACCAGCGGCCTGATCGGCCGCGCAGCCGCACCGTCCGGCGCCTCGACCGGCGCCCACGAGGCCTGGGAACTGCGTGACCGGCGCAGAAAGCGCTACGGCGGAAAAGGCGTACAACAGGCGGTAGCCCATATCAACACTATCATCGCCAAGGGTTTGGCCGGCAAGGATGCCAGCGATCAAACCGGTCTCGACCGTCTGCTGTGCGAACTCGACGGCACGCCCAACAAGAAAAAGCTGGGCGCCAACGCCATGATCGCCACCTCGCTGGCCGTGGCCAAGGCAGCCGCCGCAGCCAGCGGCAAGCCCCTGTACCGCTGGCTGGGCGGCAGCCGGGCGCGCACCCTGCCGGTTCCGCTGCTGAACGTGCTGAACGGCGGCGCGCACGCCACCAATACCCTCGATATCCAGGAGTTCATGATTGTTCCGCTCGGAGCGCGGTCTTTTGGCGACGGCCTGCGCATGGGCGCCGAGATCTTCAGCGCCCTCAAAAGCCTGCTCCAGGCCAAGGGTCTGAGCACCGCAGTCGGCGACGAGGGCGGGGTCGCGCCCGACCTGCGCTCTGACGAGCAGGCGCTCGACCTGCTGCTCGACGCCATAGAGCGGGCCGGCTACCAGCCCGGCCGTCAGATCGGGCTGGCCCTTGACGTGGCCGCCACCGAACTCTACCAGGATGGCGCCTACGTGTTTCAGAAGTCGGGCGGTAGCCGGCGTACCGCTGCCCAGCTGGTCAAGCGCTATCAGCGCTGGGCCGAGCGCTATCCGCTGGTCTCGATTGAAGACGGCCTGGCCGAGGACGACTGGCAGGGCTGGCAGCTCCTGACCCAGGCCCTGGGCGCCAGGCTGCAGTTGGTCGGCGATGACCTGTTCGTCACCAATCCCCAGCGTCTGGCGCGCGGGATCGAACAGGACGTGGCCAACGCCATCCTGGTCAAGGTCAACCAGATCGGCACCCTGACCGAAACCCTGGAGGCGGTTCGACTGGCCCACACCCACGGCTATGCCACGGTGATGTCCCACCGCTCGGGCGAGACCGAGGACGCCACGATTGCCGACCTGGCGGTGGCCGTAAACGCCGGCCAGATCAAGACCGGCAGCGTCAGCCGTGGTGAGCGGACGGCCAAATACAACCAACTGTTACGCATTGAAGAGCAGCTGGGCAAACGCGCCGTCTACCCCGGGCGAACCGTTTTCGCCAAACAATCCTGAGCCATGAAACAACGCCTGGCCGGCCTGTGCGCGGAAGTCAGCTTTCCCGAACGCAACAAGTTCACCGCCCCGCTGCTGCTGGTCCACGGCCTGTGGACGGGCAGCTGGATGTGGCGCACCATCGCCCCGGCCCTGGCCCTGCGCGGCTGGGAATGCTGGGCCCTGGACCTGCGGGGCCGCCCGGACAGCCGGCCGGCCGCGCGCATCGGTCGGGTGCGGCTGGAAGACTATATCGAGGATGTGAATACCGCCGTGCGACAGCTGTGGGCGCCGCCGGTGGTCTGGGGCGCCGACCTGGGTGCTCTGCTGGCCCTTCAATCGGCCGCCCAGTTTCCTCCCCGGGCCATCGTGTGCAGCACCCCGCTCCTGCCCCGCTCGTGGCTGCCCGACGCCCGGCCGCCGCTACCCCTGGTCCGGCTGCCGGCCCTGCCAGCCCTGCTGTGGAGCCGGCCACTGTCGCCACCCCGACCCGGCATCGCCCGCACGTTTCTGTTCTCCGGCCTGAACGCCGACCTTCAGGCCGAGCTGGGACGGCAACTCAGCCCCGATTCCGGCCGCGTCGCCCGGACGCTGAGCCGCGAGGCTGTGGCCCACGCCCGGCCCAACTGTCCGACCCTGGTCGTTCACGGCGGGGCGGATCGCATGAGTACGCCGGCCGCCTGCCAGGCCCTGGTCCGAGAACTGGAGGCCGACCAGCACACCTATCCCGACCTCGGCCACTGGCTGTACAGCGGCCCGCCGGCCATCAGCCTGGTCGGTGACGTCCATCGCTGGATTATTCGGACCCTGGGCGAGCCCCTGCTGGTTCCGCCCGAAGCGGAGGACTAGGCTGGCCTGTGCCTGCGGCCTCCGCTAGACTGCCCCGGATTGGACACGGGCTCACGTCGTCATGTTACAGCTGACCGATCTCTCTCTGGCCTTTGGCGGCCAGAAACTCTTTCACAAGCTCAACTGGCAGCTCAACAGGGGTGACCGGGTCGGTCTGGTCGGTCCCAACGGCGCCGGCAAAACAAGCCTGTTCCGGCTGATGATGGGTCAGCTCGAACCGGACACTGGGCGGGTTCAGCATGGCCGCGAAATCAGCCTCGGCTACCTCCCCCAGGAGGGTGCGCCGATTGGCGGACGCAGCCTGTTTGAAGAAGCCCGCTCGGCCCTGCCGGAGTTGGGCGCCATCCAGCGCGAGCTGGCCCGTCTGCACGCCGTCCTTGAGACCGAGGATCAAACCCAAACGACCGACAGCCTGGCCCGCTACGGCCAGCTCCAGCACCGTTTTGAGGAGCTGGGCGGCTGGTCCGCCGATGCCCAGGTGGCCAAGGTGTTAAGCGGGCTGGGCTTCCACCAGGAACAGTTCGGCTGGCCAAGCGAGGTCTTCAGCGGCGGCTGGCAGATGCGCATCGCCCTGGCCAAACTGCTGCTCCAAGGCCCGGATATCCTGCTGTTGGACGAGCCGACCAACCATCTGGACCTCGACTCCGTGCTGTGGCTCGAAGGCTATCTGTGCGGCTATGCGGGCAGCGTGATCATCGTCTCCCACGACCGCCGGTTTCTCGACCGGACTGTGACCCGCATCGCCGCCATCCACCGCCACAGCCTGAGCGACTATACCGGGAATTACTCGGCCTTCGAGCGTCAGTTTGCCCAGACCCTGGAGGCCGACCGCAAAGCCTATGAGGAGCAGCAGGCCGAGATCGAACGCATCACCCGTTTCATCAACACCTTCCGCTATAACGCGCGCAAGGCCACCCAGGTCCAGAGCCGCGTCAAGCAGCTGGAGAAAATGGCACGCCTGCCCGCCCCCCAGACCCCTCCCAGCGGCGTCCGCTTCCACTTTCCGCGTGCCCCGCGCAGCGGCCGGGTCGTACTGGAGTTGAAAGGGGTCGGCAAGCACTACGACAAGGTGGCTGCTCCGAACCATTCCAGCGAGAAGAGCGGCGCATTCGCCTCGCAAGTCCAGGTTTTCAACAATCTCGATCTGACCATTGAGCGTGGCGACCGGATTGCCCTGCTGGGCGTGAACGGGGCGGGCAAATCCACCCTGAGCCGGCTGCTGGCCGGGACCGAAGCGCCGAGCTGCGGGCAACGTGTGCTGGGCTATCAGGTGGTGCTCGATTTTTATGCCCAGCAACAGACGGACAAACTCACCACCGACCGCAGCGTGTACCAAGAGATCGCCAGCCGGGCGGCCTTCGATGTCGTGCCCCAGCTGCGGACTTTACTGGGGGCGTTTTTGTTTTCCGGTGAGGCGGTTGACAAACCGGTGACGGTGCTGAGCGGCGGCGAAAAGAGCCGGCTGGTCCTGGCCAAGATGCTGCTCCAGGCCTCAAACTTTCTGATCCTGGACGAGCCGACCAACCATCTGGATCTGCGGACCAAGGAGGTGCTGAAACAGGCCCTCCAACAGTTCAGCGGCACCTTTGTGCTGGTCTCGCACGACCGCGATTTTCTGGACGGTCTGGTGACCAAGGTGATAGAGCTGCAGGACGGCCGGCTGGTGAGCTACCCGGGCTCGTTTGAAGCCTTTGTGGCCCGCAAGGAACGCGAGGCGGGCGGGGAGGGGGAAAGTCAAAAGTCAAAAGGCCAAGGGCAAATGGCAAAGACGGGCGGCGCCGAGGAGGTACTCAGCGCCGTTCGCCAGGCCAAGCGCGGCAAGGCGCTCCAGGTTCGGCAGAAAGCCGCCCGCGCCCAGCGCTCCAGGCAGGAGCGGCGCATGGCGGAAACCGAACGGCGGATCGCCGAGCTGGAGGAACAGCAGCGGGCGGTCGAGGCGCTGATGGCAGACCGCAGTGTCTACACCGCTCCTCAGCGGGCCAGGGAAATCGCGACCGAGTACGACACGCTCAAACGGGAACTGGAAGAACACTACGCGAGCTGGAGTGAGCTGGCCGAGGAACTGGACGGCGAAACCGGCTGAAAGGACACACGAGATGCGCATAGGATTGGGGCTGCCGCCGCTGGGCATGGCGATGGACTTGTGCTCCGAGATCGTCCGGCGGGCGGAATCGGCCGGGTTTGACAGCGTATGGGTCGGCGAAGCCTGGGGCACCGAAACCTGTACCATGGTCGGGGCGCTGCTGGCCCGCAGCCAGCGCATTCACATCGGCACCGGCATTGTCTCGCTCTACCTCCGCCCGCCGACCCTGACCGCCATGCAGGCCGCCACCCTCGACCTGATCGCGCCGGGTCGAGCCCGGCTCGGCCTGGGGGTCAGCACCCGCAACATCAATACCTTCCACGGTCTGGACTGGGATTTTCCGCTGGCCCGGACGCGCGAGTACGTGAGCCTGCTGCGCCGGCTGCTGGCCGGAGAACGCGTCAGCCACGAGGGCCGCTTTTACCGGCCCCAAGGCTTTCAGCTGAGCGTCCCGGCGCCGCGCCAGATGCCGATTTATCTGGCGGCGGTCAATCCCAAGATGCTCCAGCTAGCCGGAGAGATTGCCGACGGCGTGCAGCTGGCCTGGCTGCCGGCCCGCCAGGTGCCGCACTCGCTGGCGGAAATCGCCAAGGGCGCCCAGCGCGCCGGACGGCGTGTGGAAGACCTCGATATCGGCTGTTACATCCATACCATGGTGACCGACGACCGGCAGCGGACGCTTGAGCAGCTGCGGCGCATTCTGGTCGGCTACTGCCAGGCCAACACCTATATTCAGGGCTTTCGGCGTTTTGGCTACGGCGAGATTCTCGACCAGGTCCACGCCTACTGGCGGGCCGGAGACCGGGCCCAGGCCCAGGCCGCCATCCCTGACGAGATGGTGGAAGACCTGTACATCTTTGGTACGGCCGAGGAGTGTCACGCCCGGCTTGAGACCTTCACCCGGGCCGGGCTGAACCTGGCCGTGGTTGCCGCCCCGCCGACCAGCCGGCTCACCCCGGACGACCTGCGCACCCTGGTCGACGCGTTTGCCCAGTGAGTGCTTGCCACAGCCCCGCGAAGCGATCAGACTGGGCTCTGACACGGAGGAAGAGCGATGGCCAGTCAAGCCAACCCAGCGGAGGTCTTACGGATCTGCCCCCAGGCGCTGCACGCCCGTATGACCGACGGAGAAGCGGTCGTTCCAATTGACGTGCGGACCACCGACGCCCGCCTGTTCCTGCCCGTCCAGCTGCCGAACACGCGCTGGCTGCCCATCGCCGAGATCGTGCAACAGGCGCACACCTTGCCCCGGGAGATTCTGCTGGCGCTGTATTGAACCTGACCCGAGGATGCGAGCAGCGCCCGGGCGGCGCTATGGTTACAAGCCGAAGGGTTTCAGTCGGTTGTCGTTCTGGCCGGCGGTCTCACCGCCTGGCAGGCGGCCGGCTACCCGACCGTCTCGCTGGATCAGGCGCAGTCCCCGGCCCCGCATGCCGAACCCTCGCCCGCAGTCCGGACGCCGGGCCACGCCCATACGTTTTTGCCCGGTCTGGCCCAGAGCTATATGTCGCAGGACAGCGCGCCGATCAAAAAAGAACTCACCGTGGTCTTTGTTGACATTGCCAACTCGACCTCCACCATTGTCAACCAGTCGCCCGAGCGTGCCTTGGACCTGGTCCAGGGCTTCATGGCCATGGTGACCGAAATCGCCCTGGAAAATTGCGGCGACGTCAAAGACTACGAGGGCGACGGCGCTCTGCTGTATTTTGAGTCGGTGACCGAAGCCGTGCGCGCCGCCCTGGCCATCCGCACAGCCCTGGCCGACAGCCGGTCCGAGAACGGCCAACCCGGCCTGCAAGCCCGCATCAGCCTCAACCTGGGCGATATCATCATCGGCGTGATCGGGGTGGCCATGCGTCGCTCGGTGGCCCTGATCGGCCCGAGCATCAATCTGGCCTCGCGGCTGCTCAAGCACGTCCCGCCCGGCGGGATCATCGCTACCCAGGCCGCGCTGGAGCGGCTGAGCCGCGAAACGCCGGCCCTGGCCGAGCGGTTTCAGCTCCTGGACCAGCGCCTGGAACTCAAAGGTTTTGAGAACGAGTATGTCAGCACCTTTCATATTCCCTAGAGGAGCAGCCCTATGAGCACCCGTGTTGGTTTTATTGGTCTGGGCAATATCGGCAAACCCATGGCCCTCAACGTCGCCAAGGCCGGCTTTGACCTGATGGTCTACGACCTGCGCGAAGAACCGCTGGCCGAGCTGGCTGCGGCCGGGGCCAAGACGGCCCGCTCGGCCCACGAGATCGGCGCCCACGGCGACATCATCGAACTCGTTGTGGTCGATGACGCCCAGGTCGAAGCCGTGACCCTGGAAGAGGGCGGCGTGCTGAGCGGCGCCCAGCCCGGCAGTGTGATCGCCGTCCACAGCACCGTCCATCCCCGCACCATCCGCAAACTGGCCGAGCTGGCCGGGGAACGCGGGGTGAGCGTGATTGACGCCGAGGTCAGCGGTGGCGAGCGCGGCGCCCAGGCCCAGACCCTGTGCTACATGGTCGGCGGCGACGCGGCCGCGTTTGAAAAATGTCGGCCCGTGTTCGAGACCTCGGGAGCCAACATTTTCCATCTGGGCGAGCTGGGCATGGGCGCGATGGCCAAGCTGGCCCACAACCTGATCGTCTACGTCAACATGCTGTCGGCCTCCGAGGGCATGCGGCTGGCCGAAACCGCCGGGCTGGACCTCAACGCCTTCCAAGAAGTGGTCAAGGCAGGCGCCGGGCAGAGCCGGGTGGCCGGCAACTGGCTGGCCCAGCGCAACTTCAAAGACACCTATACCAGCGGCCCGGACGCCCTGGTGCAGCTGATGCACAAAGACCTGCGGCTGGCCCTGGAGCTGGGCCACGATGTGGGCGTCAGCCTGCCCGGCGCGGCCCTGGCCCAGCAGCTGATCGAACGCTTCCTGGGCATCAAGGAGTAGCCGGGTAACCAGGTGTCGCGGGGGAGCTGAGCATGGGATCAATCAGGATCGTTTATGACACACAGGGGGATATCCTCGACGTAGATTTCCGGCTCACCGGCAAAAGGCCCCAGAGAGGCATTGAATTGCATGACAACATCACCCTCTGGACCGACACCGCCCAGACAACCCCCATACGCCTCATGTTGCTTTCGTATTCCCGATTGCTGGAACAATCTGGGCTCTGTCTGGACAAGCTCAAACAGCTTCCTGCTCGACAACGAGTCAAGGTCGTGAAGCTCCTGACACACGAGCCGCTCAAACGTCTCCTGACATGCCTCAACGAGGAAGAGTGTCGTTTTCAGGTCATCGAACCAAAAGTGAAGGAGCTTGCCGCGGCATAGACGGTGCGGCATGAAAGCCTCTTTCAGGACGGCTTGCAAGAGATGAGCTGCGGAGCTCCGTGGGATTGCGTAATCTCGGATTCCGATGCTTGGCAGGTCGCCAGCAGCACCTCGACTCGCCATGACGAAGGCTCGCTCGGAGAGGAGTGGGCTTTTTGAGCAGTTCGTCCTTCGTCATACGGACGCGGGATACCCAGCATCGACATCCTCGCCCCGAATCTAAGGGAGCAAACTTCTTCTTCATTCGGCCTCTTCGAAGGCGTCCGTCAGCCAGGCTTGCAGGCGATTCCAGCCGTCCGTGGCCTGGTCTTTGCGGTAGCTGGGCCGGTAGTCGGCGTGAAAGCCGTGCGGCGTGTCGGGATAGACAATAATCTGTGACTGATTGGCCGGCGCGTCTGCCGCTTGCAGCGCCGCCCGCATGCGTTCCACCCCCTCAAGCGGGATACCGCTGTCGGCGCCGCCGTACAGACCGAGAACCGGCGCGTGCAGACCGGCCGCAAGGTCAATCGGCTGCTGCGGGCTCAGCTCGGTGGCGTCTCCGACCACCCGTCCGTACCAGGCGATACCGGCCTTGAGCTGCGGATTATGGGCCGCGTAGAGCCACACGATACGCCCGCCCCAGCAGAAGCCGGTCACCGCCGCCCGGTCGGCCCGGCCCTTGCCGGACTGCTCGGCCCAGCCCAGCGTGGCGTCCAAATCCTGCATGACCTGGGCGTCCGGCACCTGACGGACGATGGTCAGAATCTGCCCGATATCCGTCAACTGCGAGACATCGCCCTGACGGGCGTACAGTTCGGGCGCAACGGCCAGATAGCCCAGCTTGGCCAGCCGCCGGCACACATCCTTGATGTGTTCATGCACGCCAAAGATTTCCTGCACGACGAGCACGACCGGCAAGCCGCTTCCCTCCGCGGGAGAAGACCAGTAGGCCGGGATGGCTCCGTCGGCAACCGGGATGTTCACCTCACCGGCCGCCAGACCGTCCAGGCCGGTCGTGATCGTCTGGGCTGAAACGGGCCGCACGGCCAGGGCAAAGCCGGTCGCCAGGCTGCCGACCAGAAAACGACGCCGCGTCACATGCGGCTGAGAGAAAAAGTTCGTTCTTTCGTCAGGCATGACATCCTCCGTTTGCGTTGTGCCCCGCACACATAGCCTTGCCCGACGCACGATGATAGAGCCGCACGCAAGGAGGGTAGACTATGTCTCGTCCATTCTCAGGCGGCTGTGCCTGCGCGGCAATTCGCTACGAGTGCCGGGCCGAGCCCGTTTTTTCCTGGCAGTGCCACTGCCGGGACTGCCAGCGGGCCAGCGGCGGCATGCTGTGCCCGGTCATGTACGTGCCCAAGACGGCGCTGACGATTTCGGGCCGGGCCACATATTACGAGGTCAAGGCCGACAGCGGCAACGCCGTCCGTCGGGGCTTCTGTGCCGAGTGCGGCTGCCCGGTCTTTATCGACGCCGAGCTTGTGCCGGAGCTGATGGGCGTGTGGGCCGCCAGCCTGGACGATCCCAACCGCTTCGCGCCCCAGGTCGAGGTGTGGACGGCCAGCGCTCCGACCTGGACGTGCATGCAGCCGGATTTACCGAAATATGAGCGGGCGCCAACCGAGGAGCAGATGCGGCATATTCTGGCACCGCAGGCCGAGGGGGAGACAGGATAAGGCTCATGAGATAACCCACCCCCCGGCTTCGCCGGACCCCTCCAAGGAGGGGAGAACCGCTGCCCCCATCCCCTCCTTGGAGGGGTGGCCCGAAGGGCCGGGGTGGGTGCCTTAAGAGTCCGCGTCCGGCTCGGGCGTGCACACGTACATGCCGGGATCTTGCAGCTCGGCCCGCCAGCCCGGAAACACCACTAGCGTTGTGGTCTCTTCTTCGATAATGGCCGGGCCGTGGACCACGTTGTTGACCAGCAGTTGGCCACCGTCAAACACCGGGGTGGGGGCAAAACGGCCAATGTCTTCAAACAGGGCCTGACGCTGGCCGGTCAGCGCCTGGCCGGGGTCGGCCGTACCGCGGGCCAGGGCCGGCAGCTGGGGCCGCGGCACCTGGCCGGTGCAGGTCGATTCCAGGTTGATCATCTCAATCAGGTTATCGCGCTCACAATAGGTGTACAGCTCTTCGTGGCGCTGGTGAAACGCCTCGGCGATACGCTCCACGCCGGCCGGCTCAAAACTCGCCTCAGGCATGGCCACCTGGCACTCGTGGATCTGGTCCACGTAGCGCAGATCCAGGCTGCGGCTGACCGCGATGCGTTCGGCCGCCACGCCCGCCTCGGCCAGCTCGCGCCGGCCGCGGGCTTCCAGCTCGGCCAGCAGCCGGTTGGCCCGCTCATAGTCCATCTGGCCCAGCCGCATGACGCACGAGGACAGATAGGTGTGCTTCATATCCGACAGAATTTCACCAAAGGCGCACAGGGCCGAAGAGACTTTGGGAATCACGATTGTGCGGATATCGAGTTCGCGGGCCAGCAGGCCGGCGTGGGCCGGACCCGCCCCGCCGCCGACGACCAGGGCGAAATCGCGTGGATCGTAGCCCTTTTCAATCGACACGCGACGGATGCCGTTGACCATATTGGCGGTCACGACCCGAAAAATCCCCAGCGCGGCCTGCTCGACCGACAGCTTGAGTCCGGCGGCCAGCTCGGACGCAATCGCTCGCCGGGCGGCGTCGCGGTCGAGCCGCAGCCGGCCGCCGAGCAGGGCGGCCGGATTGAGATAGCCCAGCACGACCAGGGCGTCGGTCACCGTCGGGCGCTGACCGCCCCGGTCGTAGGCGGCCGGACCCGGCTGCGCCCCGGCGCTCTCCGGCCCGACCTGCAACAGCCCCATCGCGTTCACCCCGGCAATACTTCCGCCCCCGGCGCCCAGCGTCTCGACCTGCAACATCGGAATCCCGATGCGGTAGCGCAGAAAGTCAAAGTCTTTGGCCACCGCCGTCTTGCCGTCCCGGCTCAGGCTGACATCAAAACTGGTGCCGCCCATATCGACCGTAATGATGTCGCGGCGACCCAGAGCCTGGCCGAAAAACAGGCCGGCGTTGGGGCCGGCGGCCGGCCGCGATATCCCTCAGAAAACGCCCTGAGGTCAGGCCGCCGTTGCTCTGCATGTAGCGGATCTCGCGCTCGTAGCCGAGGCTGCGCAACACACCCTCCATCTGCTCGACGTAACGCCTCATGATCGGCCCGATATAGGCGTTCAGGACCGTTGTGCTGGTCCGGGTGTACTCCCGAATCTGGGGCAGGACATCGACCGACAGGCTCAGATAGGCGTCGGGAAACTCCTCGCGGACGATCTCGGCCGCCCGCCGTTCGTGCTCGGGGTGGAGAAACGACCATACGAAAGAGACGGCAATCGCCTCCACCCCGGCCGCCTTGAGTTGGCGTACCCCGTGGCGCACGTCCGCCTCATTGAGCGGCAGCCGCACCTCGCCGGTACTCACCACCCGCTCTGCAACCGGCATCCGCCGGGCGCGCGGGACCAGCATCTCGGCCTGCGGAAAATCGGCGTCATAGCGATGGCCGTCCTCCTTGTGGCCGAGCCGAATCTCGAGCGAATCCTCATGCCCGCGCGTGCACAGCAGGCCGGTCCTGGCGCCGGTCTTCTCGATCACGGCATTCACGCCGACCGTAGTGCCCAGAATGATCAGCTCGCAGTCGGCCAGAAAGTCGGCAATATCGCACCCCAGCTCGGCGCTCATCAGGCTCAGCCCGGTCTGGACCGCAGCCGGAGGATCGTGGGGGGTTGAGGGGGTTTTATACAGGCGGATGCCCTCACCGGGCGCGGTCAGAATGAAGTCGGTGAAGGTCCCGCCGGTGTCAATGCCGAGGCGATAATGGGTCACCAGATTCTTCGACTCTTTCTGGGCAATTCCAGGCGATTGCCCCTACAGGCGCTTGTCGGCCTGGGCTGCCTGCTCTTCTTCGGCTTCGTCTTCTTCGGCCTCGATCCGCACGCCGTACTCCTCCCAGGCGGCGTGGGCGGATACCAGCCCGTTTTCCACGTCCTGACGCACATGCTGGGGGTCACGCTGGCGCGGGTCGCCGACCCCGCCGCCGCCGGGATTCTGGTTGGCGAACCGCTCGCCGGGTTCAATGGTGGCGATGATGTTGGTTTTGATCTCTTCGACCCCGCCGTCCTTCTTGTAGCGCAGGGCGCGGCCGACCTTGGGCTCGGGCACCGCCGACCGGGCACCCAGGGCACCCGGGGCGGCATACCGGCGGCCCTCGCCGAACATGACCAGGGTCATGGGATCGCGCAGCGGTTCGACCTCCCAGTGGGTGCCCGAGCCGCCCCGAAATTCTCCGGCTCCGCCCGAGTCGGTCATCAATCCGTAGCGGTGGATAATGATCGGGTACTGGTACTCCAGGATCTCGGTGTCGCCGCTGGTCAGCGCCCCAAAACAGCACTGGGGACCGACCGCCGGCCAGCCGTCCATGTGGTGGGTCGCCCCCCCGCCGCTGATCAGCGTGGCCAGCAGCATGGACACATACTCCTCGCCGGTTCGGAAATCGTGGCCGGCAATGTTGAGCCCGTTGGTATGACCCCACGAGGCTACGGCCCGTTCCGGCATGGCTTGCTCCAGGGCCAGCCGGACGGCGTCGGTAATGCTCTCCGACGGGGTGGTGGTGCAGTTCACATGCGGGGCGGGCTCCTGGGCGTTGGTCAGGCTGCCCGGCGTGCCGACATCGACCTCGATCGGCCGGTACAGCCCGGCGTTGTAGGGCGGCGGCAGCTGGGCAAACATCATGACGCCCAGATACACCCCGGACAGCGAGTTGGCCGCGTACGAATTGATGAAGTAGGGCAGCTGGCGCGGGCTGTCGAGGCGAATGTCGAGCGTATCGTCCGTCACCCGGACGGCGGCCGTAATCGTGATATCGCCAAACCCGTGGCCGGCGTCTTCGAGCACCGCGCTGCCCTGATAGCTGCCGTCGGGAATGTCGGCGATAAACCGCCGCATCTGTCGCTCGGCCAGCTTGAGCAGTTCGGCCACGCAGGCCTGAACCGTGGCCTTGCCGTATTTGTCCAGCAGACCCAGCAGATTGCGCTCACCAATGGTGACGGCGGCCAGCTGGGCGCGCATATCCCCGACCTGCAGACGCCGTGAGCGCATATTGGTCAGCAGCAGGTTGACCACATCGCGGCGCTCCCGGCCCCGGTCCCAGATCTTGAGCGGGGGAATCCGCAGGCCCTCGGCATAGATCTCGGTCGCGTCCGGGTTATAGCCGGCCGGGACCGGGCCGCCGATATCGGTCACATGGCCCTTGCTGACCGTCCAGAAGACCAGCTCGTCGTCATGAAAGACCGGCTTGTACATGCAGCAGTCAACGATGTGCGAGCCGTTCCAGGCCGGGTCGTTGTGGTAGAACACATCGCCGGGGTTGATCTCACCCGCAAAGTAGTCGGCCACCGTGCGCATGGCCGGCATCAGCGAGCCGAGGTGGATGGGGATATCCTGACCTTGCAGGATCATCTCGGCCTGGCCGTTGAACAGCGCGTTGGAATAGTCGCGGGCGATATTGAAGACTGACGAGCGAGAGGTTTTCTCGACCGTCAGCGTCATCTCGCGCTGGGTCGATTCCAGCACGCCCTGAACCACCGCCAGGGTGATCGGATCGATGTCGGCTGCCATACGTCCTCCGCACAAAATGTCGGGGCAACCCCCGGGGATTGCCCAGGAGAATGCCATACGTTCTCC
>JAGWBB010000005.1:0-81081 GCA_021296095.1 Desulfurellaceae bacterium
CCCCATGGGCCAGGGCAATGACGACGTCTGCGCCGGAACGAATGCCGCCGTCCAGCAGGATCGTCATCTCCGAGCCGCGCAGAGTCGGCGCAATGTCTTTGAGCATGGACAGGGTCGGATAGACTCGGTCCATCTGGCGTCCGCCGTGGTTGGAGACGACAATGGCGTCCACGCCGTGTTCGACCGCCAGCCGGGCGTCTTCGGCGCACTGGACTCCCTTGACAATAATAGGCTTGTCCTCGCCCCAGATTTGCCGAATCCAGGGGAGATGCTCCCAGGTGACGACGGAAGCGCGCAGTTGCGTTCCAATATCGGCGTAGGGCATGGGCTGTCCATCGTTCAGGATGACGTTCCGGAACTGCATCATTCCGCCGTCCGCATAAAAACTCATCAGCCAGGAGAGATGGCGTCCGAATTGCAGCTTCTGGAGAGGGGTGCCGTTGATGGCTTGCGGGGCGCCCAGCCATTCGTGGTGGGCGCGGTTGCCGGGCACGGCGGTATCAATGGTCAGAACCAGGGCGGAGTAGCCCGCGTTTTTTGCCCGCTCAATGCCTCTGGCCGCCACCTGTCTGCCGCCGACCAGATACAGCTGATACCAACACGGTCCCTGAGAGGTGGCTCTGACCTCTTCCAGATCGGTTCCTGTCAGGGTTGACAGCGTGCATATCGTTCCCGCTTCACCGACCGCCTTGGCCGCCACGGCCTCGCCACGTGGCCAGAGCATTCTTGGGCTGCCTACTGGCCCGGCGATAACGGGCAGGGCAATGGTATGCCCGAGGATTTCAGTCCGCATCTCCACCGCGTCGAGCTGCACCCCGGACCTCGGCTTAAAACGTTCGCGTTGAAAGGCTTCGACGTTATCCCTGAGCGTGACTTCATTATCGGCGCCGCCGCGGTAGTATTCGTTCACAATTGGCGGGACACGCCTCTCCATGACCTGACGCAGGTGATCCACGGTGACGCACTTGGCGACCGCTGTGGCCCAGCGCTCAGTACTCCTGGCATGAGCACGCTGGAGGTAGGGCCGAAGCCAGTCCAGCCCACCACCTCGCCTGTTCGGTCGAGCCTCTTCAGCAGGGGCAAGCTTGTCATGCGCCCCAGTTGGGGGCAAAAGCCTGGGGTCCTGATCGAGGGGAGGTGGCTGGGCCATGTCGGCGCTACTCCATGGGTGTACTGTGTGGGACCGAAAGATTGTACACCAAATGAGCGAACAATGCTCCTCTTGGGGTCTGGGTCGTACCGCCGACGGTTGGCAATACCTCTAAAGTGCATTTGCAATTATATTGCAAAAATAGAATGTCGATGCTAGTCTGCGTTGTGGCTCACCCATGAGTGCTGTGTGACGAGCGAGAGCGTTGGCAGCGTATCAACAAGCCCCGGGCCAAGGGTATGACAAGACGCGAGAAAAGCCGTCAAGGAAAAACGGAGACTGTCCTGAGCAAGTCCCGGCGGGTTCCGGTGCATGTTGTCTGGGGCTTCCTGGGTAGCGGCAAGACGACGTTTTTGCAGGGCCTGCTCGCCTACATGGCGGGGCAGAATCTGAGGCCGGCTGTATTGATCAACGACTACGGGGCGATCAACATTGACGCTGAGCTGTTGCGCGGGCAGGGCTATACGGTCCGGGCTTTTAGCGACGGGTGTATCTGCTGCACCCTCCGGCCCGACCTGTCACTGGCGCTCCGAGAGGTGCTGGCAGACCGGCCGCAGGCGGTTTGCATTGAAACAACGGGTTTGGCCGATCCCTTGCAGCTGCTCGACCAGCTGACGCATCCCGAACTCCTGCCGCTCGTCCGTATGGCAAGCCTGACCGCTGTGATTGACCCGCGCAGCAGTGCGCGCCGAACAACGGCTGAGGGCTATCATTTCCAGCGGCATCTGCAGCTGGCCGATTTTGTCCTGCTCAACAAGGCAGATGTCGTCCCGACGGCTGAGCTGGTGGATTTGGAGACGCGGGTCCGCCGCCAGAATCCACGCGCCGTGGTGGTGCGGACTACACACGGACGGATGGATTTTTCTCGGCTCGTCGGTCATCAGGGAGAGGTCTTGCATCTTCCCGGCATGGACACGCCAGCGCCGGACCACGCCCATTTCCATTCCTATACCTACGCCTGCCCCGGCCCGCTCCTGCCCGAGCGGTTCATGGAGCTTCTCCAGACTTTGCCGGAAACAATTTGGCGGGCTAAAGGCTTTGTGCGTTTCACCGATCCGACAAAGCAGTGGCTGTTTCACTACGATGGAGAAGAGGTCGGCATCGGGGAGGTCAGCCTCCAGCCCCAACCGCCGGACCATCTGGTGTTCATCGGTAACGGCTTCGCACCCGAGGACCTTGCAGTCGCTCTCGCCAGGTGCCACCCTCCCGTTGCTGTGCGTCACGTGGCGCGGTCCCGGCCCTGAGGCGGTTCTCATTGCCAAACCGAGGCGGCCTTTATACAATGAAAATCAAGGAGCAGACCGATGACGTCATCTCAGCCTTCTCATCCTTCGGTCAACGAAACACGGGCCAGTATTCGTGCGGCCGGGCTGCGCGGCACAATGCCTCGGATTGCCGTGCTGAGCTATCTGCAATCGATGACGACTCCGCTGAGCCATGCCGAAATCTTTGACGCCCTGGAAGAGCAGGGGTTTGATCGGGCCACGGTCTACCGCAACCTGATTGATCTGACTGAGGTCGGCCTGCTGGTGCGGACGGATGTCGGCGATCACGTGTGGCGCTATGAACTGCGCCGGATGGGTCAGGTCGAACAACAAACCGAGCATCCGCACTTCATGTGCACCGATTGCGGCGAGGTGGCATGCCTGCCCGAGATGAGCGTGCGGATCAAGCCGGCCGCAGCGGTTCCCCGCTCGGTGCGCGCCCAACAGGTCGAGGTTCAGCTCAAGGGGCTGTGCGACAGGTGCGCCTGAATCGTACCCCGACAGGGGAACTTCCCTTGTTCGATTCTTCGTGTATGATAGCCGCTTCGACTGGGTAAGGAGTACAAACCGATGGCAAGCCGTATCCGCAAAAACGACACCGTCCAGGTCATGGCCGGCAAGGACCGGGGCAAGACGGGCGAAATCCTTCAGGTGTTTCCCACACAGAACCGGGTCACGGTCCGGGGTCTCAATATGGTCAAACGCCACATCAAGCCGAACCAGCAACAGCAGCAGGGCGGCATTGTTGAAAAAGAGGCTCCCCTGCACATCTCCAACGTCATGCCGCTTGACCCCGAGGACGGTCGTCCGACCCGGGTCGGATTCAGGATTGTTGAGGGTAAGAAGGTCCGTGTCAGCAAACGGACCGGCAAGGTGCTCGACTGAGCGGGCTCCCCGCCGACACCATGAAAAAAGGCCGACAGAGCACGTCGGCCTTTTTTGTTGCAGCTTGGAGCGTCGCTATTTCAGGCGGGTTTCTTTGTAGATGACGTGTTTACGCGCCACCGGATCGTATTTTTTGAGTTCGAGTTTGTCGGCCATGGTCTTTTTGTTCTTGGTCGCAATGTAAAAGTGGCCGGTTCCGGCTGACGATTCCAGTTTGATCTTTTCGCGCATCGTTTGTCCTCCCGTTGTCAAGTCGGTCTACACTTTGATGCCGCGCTGGCGCATGTCTTTCAACACCCGCTCAATGCCCAGCTTATCAATCGTCCGAATCCCACGCGCGCTCAGACGCAGACGCACCCAGCGTTTTTCGCTCGCCAGCCAGAACTTGTGGGTCTGCATGTTTGGAAGAAAACGCCGTTTTGTTCTGTTGTTGGCGTGGGACACATTGTTCCCGGTGCGTGGGCGTTTGCCAGTGACTGGACACAGTCTCGACATGAAGAAGTCTCCTCGTGTTGTCTTGTCGCCAGATGCGAGCCGTCCTTATAGCATAGCCGATGGCGGGAGGCCAAGGTGGGGGGATCTGCTGATGGACAAGCCGGCATAGACGCTGCTGCCCGCCGGGTGGCGGACTGTCAGGCTGTCAGCTTTTCACACTCGGCTATGGTCTTCGCACACGCCTCTGCGGTTTCAATACAGATGGCATGGTGGTGATGCTTGCGGCATTCGTCTTCACAGGCTTTGTAGATGGCACTACAGACCTGGGCGAAGTCGGTCAGCTGGGCTGAACTTGCCGCTGCCAGCGTTGCCAGGGCCTGGCAGGCCGCGATCATCTCCTGGTTACGCATGGCACACACGGCCAGCGAGGTGTCGCCTGCGGCAAACTGCTGAAAACAGTGCTGGAGGCACATCTGTCCGATGCCGACACATTCGATCGCGGTCAGGACCAGGGAGCGGTGGCGGGTCGCCGGATTGGCCGCCGGAGCGGCGTGTTCATGAGCGGTGTCGGCAAAGGCTGGGCTGGCCAGCGCGGCCAGACCCAGGCTACTTGCTCCCACCAACGCGTCGCGCCGGCTGAGGCGTGGGGGATGATCGGTCGGTCTGTACGGCACCATTTTTTTTCATAGTCGCCTCCTGGTGCAGCCGTGTTTAGTAATGCACGACTGAGCGGATGCTCTTGCCCTGGTGCATCAAATCGAAGGCTGTGTTGACCTCGTCCAAGGGCATGGTGTGGGTGATGAAATTGTCGAGCGGGATGTCGCCGGCCATGGCTTTGTCGACAAACCAAGGCAGTTCCGAGCGGCCTTTTACGCCACCGAAGGCTGTCCCGCGCCATACCCGACCGGTGACCAGCATGAACGGGCGGGTCGAGATCTCCTGGCCGGCACCGGCCACGCCGATAATGATCGATTCGCCCCAGCCCTTGTGACTGCACTCCAGGGCGGCCCGCATGGTGTTCACATTGCCGATGCACTCAAACGAGTAGTCCACGCCGCCGTCGGTCATATCGACGATTACATCCTGAATCGGGGCGTCGTAGTCCTGGGGATTGACACACTCGGTCGCCCCGAACTTTTTGGCCAGCTCAAATTTGGCCGGATTGATGTCGATGGCGATAATCCGCGCGGCCTTGGCCATGACCGAGCCGACCACCACGGCCAGCCCGATGCCGCCCAGGCCAAAGATGGCAATTGTGCTGCCGGGTTCGGCCTTGGCCGTGTTTTTCACCGCCCCGATGCCGGTCGTGACCCCGCAGCCCAGCAGACACACCTTTTCCAGCGGGGCTTCCTTCTGGATCACCGCAGTGGCGATTTCGGGCAGGACGGTGTATTCGCTGAAGGTGCTGGTGCCCATGTAGTGGTAAATCGTCTTGCCGCGTGAGGAAAAGCGGCTGGTCTCGTCGGGCATCAGGCCACGCCCCTGGGTGCCGCGAATCGTCTGGCACAGGTTGGTCTTGCCGGATTTGATAAACGGGCAGTTGGGGTCTTCGGGGGTATACAGCGGGATGACATGGTCGCCCGGCTTGACGCTGCTGACCTGTGGGCCAACCTCAACCACGACGCCGGCCCCCTCATGGCCGAGGATGGCCGGAAACACGCCTTCGGGGTCGTCGCCGGACAGGGTGAAGGCGTCGGTATGACAGACGCCGGTTGCCTTGAGCTGAACCATGACCTCGCCCTTTTGGGGGCCTGCGATGTCCACCTGTTCAATTTCGAGGGGTTTGCCTGCTTCCCAGGCGACTGCCGCGCGTGTCTTCATAGCTACTGCTCCTCGGTTGGCCTAGACTGACTCCGATGTTTACCACCCAGGCTTGTCGGGAATCAAGGCGGAAGCGGAGGGTAGGGGCGCCGACGCCCGGAGTGATGAGCCGGGCGCCGGTCCGCTAGGTTCCGCTGAACTGGACGTCTTCGAAGACCAGCGTGGGCGCTTGAACCGGGGAGTAGGGCCAGGGGTCATTGCCGATTTCGGCCATGTTCTGAAACAGCTGGCGCAGATTGCCTGTGACGTTCATTTCACGGATCGGTCGGCCGATTGTGCCGTTTTCAATCAGATGGCCCCGCAGCCCAAAGGAAAAATCTCCGCTGGTCGGGTTGGCGTTGCCGCCCAGCCAGGAGGTGATATACACCCCGCTGCCGACATCCGGCACAATCCGGTCAAGCCCGCGCTGGCCGAGCCGGACTTCCTGATTGGAGGGGGAGATGGTTGTCGGCGGCAGACCGATTTTGCGTCCGTAATAGGTGTCAACATACAGCTGACGGACGGTCCCGTTTTCGACCAGGGTGAAGGGTTTGGCCGCGATGCCTTCGGTGTCGTAATAGCGCGAGGCCAGCCCGCGGACGCGGAGCGGATTGTCGATGAGCGTGAGTTTGTGGCTGAACTCCTGCTGGCCGAGCAGATCGGCCCAAAACGATTGGCCCTGCTGAACGCTATGGGCGGTGGCGGCGCTCAGCAGGCGGCTGACCAGCGCTGTTGCCGCGCTGGGGTCAACCACCATGTGTGTCCGTTGGGTCGGCCCTTTGTCGGCCCCAAGGCGCAGGACAGCCCGTCCCAGAGCCTGCCGGGCCACCTGTTCGGCATCCGGCAGGTCGGCCAGATGCCGGGTGCCGGCGTAAAAACTGGCCTCGGCCCGACGCTGGGCCTGATCCCGCAGGGTGACCTGGCTGCCCAGCCAGCACAAGCTGGTGGCGTAGACAGCGCTAAAGCCGTTTGAGCTTGCCGTAGCCTCCTGGCTGTGGACGTCAGACACCACAGCCGTGGCCGAAATGACGCGGCTGTGGCTGTGGGCGACCGCATCCATGGCCCTACACCAGGCCAGGCGTTGGTCGCGGCTGATAGCTTGAACGTCGGGGTCAAGCAATTGCAAATCGCGCTCGGTCCGCCCGGCGTACAGTGCGGGCGGGGTGATGGTGCGATGGCGGTCCGACTCCAGGGCGCGGGTCAGGGCAAGCGCCTGATTCACAAAAGCGGTAACACGGTCGGGATCGAGATCGGTGGTAGTGTGGGACGAATAGCGGCCCTCGACGAACAGCCGCACGCCCAAGCTGCGCGAGGTGGTGTCTTTGACTTTTTCGAGCTTACCGTCGCGCCAACTGAACTCAACCGTGCGGCTGCGGCCGAGGGTGGCAAAGACATCGTCGGCCCCGGCCTGCTTGCCGACCTCGACGGTCTGCTGGACGCGCTTGAGCAGTTCAGCCGGCATTGACCCCACCGACGGTCAGGCTGGAGACCAGAGCGGTCGGCATACCCTGGGACACCGGCACGCTCTGGCCGTCTTTGCCACACGTCCAGCCGCCGGTATCTAGTCGCCCGTCGTTTGCCACCATGCTGATCCTGGTCAGTGCCTCGGGCCCGTTGCCGATGATATTACAGTCTTTGATCGGAGCGGTGATGTTCCCGTTTTCGATCAACCAGCCGTTTTTGATGAAAAAGGTAAAATCGCCCGCCCCGATCCGAACTTGGCCGTTTGCATATGTCTCGGCGATAATGCCGCGCTTGACCGCCCGGATGATCTCCTCCCGGCTGTGGGGGCCGTTCTCCATAAAGGTACACGTCATACGCGGCAGCGGTGCGTGCTTGTAGGACTGCCGCCGCCCGGAGCCGGTCGGGGGTGTGTTGTAGTGACGCGCGCTGATCGCGTCGTGCAGATATGAGTTCAAGATGCCGTTTTCAACCAGCACCGTTCGGCCGCAGGGCTGACCCTCGTCGTCGTAGTTCAGGGCGCCACGTTCGTGGGCCAGGGTGGCCTGATCGACAACGGTGACGAACGGGGCGGCAACCTGCTGGCCCAACATGTCCGAGTAGATGCTGGCGCCCTTGCGGTTGAAGTCGGCTTCCAGCCCGTGCCCAATCGCCTCGTGCAGCAGAATTCCGCTCGCCCCGGCGGCCAGAACAACCGGCAGTTCCCCGGCCGGCGGGTGGCCGGCCTCAAACAGAATCAGGGTGCGTCCGACCGCCTCGGACACCAGCTGTCTGAGGCGCTGCTGGGTATACCAGTCCAGGTCTTGGCGGGCGGCGATATTGGTCCCGCCGGTCTGGATCTGGCCGTTTTTCCGGGCGGTCAAGTGGAGCGACATGCGGGTCATGGGCCGATGGTCGGTGACGATACTGCCGTCGAGGCGGGCGATCATGATCCGCTCGTCGGCATCGACCCAATAAATACGCACTTTTTCAACGGCCGGGTCGGCCGCCTTGGCCAGGGCTTCGACCTGACGCAGCAGGGGTAGCTTGTGGTCGATGCCGACCTCCGACCACGGGACCCGGACGCGGTACAGATCGCCCATGGGTGTATCGTTCAAGGCAATGGGCGCCACGGTACGGGTCTGCCCGGCAATCGCCGCTGCGGTCTGAGCCGCAGCCAGCATGGACGGCGGGCTGATGTCTTCGGTGAAGGCGTAGCCGGTCTGATCCCCGACCACGCTGCGTAGACCGACGCCCTGCTGAATATGGGAGCTGGCACGGCTGATGGTGCCGTCTTCGAGCACGACGGTATTCAGGCGTTGATGCTGAAAATAGAGATCGGCTGTATCCGCCCCGCCGCTTCCCAACTCGCGCAAGACCCGCTCAATCAGAGCTCGGTCAACCCCGAACCAGTCCAGAAAGGGCTGGGCCGGTGTAGGCTGACTCAGGTCGTGGGCAGCCTTGACTCCGCTGCGCTTCAAGAAATGCGGCATGGACACCAGCGCACCGGCGGCCGCCATCCCGCGGACAAACGTCCGTCGCGTCATCCCGCTGTCTCCCCCGCGTCTGCGTCAAGCTCCTGCAAGACCTCGAACAGGATTCGGGTGGCCTGACCCAGGCTGGCCAGCGGAACCCGCTCATTAGGGCCGTGCACCCCGTAGTTTTCCCCGGCTTGCAGCGCAATGCCCGAAAAACCGTAGCTGACCATGCCTTTTTCACGAAAATAGCGGCTGTCGGTAAAGCCGGCCAGCATGGTCGGCAGGACCAGCGCCTGGGGATGATGGCGCTCGGCCACGGCGCTGATAGCCCGAAACAGCGGCGTATCGGCCGCTGACGCGACCGGAGGAAAGTTGAGCAGGACCAACAGCTCAACCTGGGGATCGTTCACGACCTTGGTCAGGGTGGCGATAAACTGCTGGGGATCCTCACCCGGCAGCAGGCGGCAGTCGAGTTCGGCCGTGGCCTGAGCGGGCACCGAGTTGGTCTTTTGGCTGCCGCTGAGAACCGTTGGCGCAATCGTGTTGCGGACCAGGGCGTTGTTGTAGGGCTGCTCCATGAATGCCCGATGAAAATTCGGGTCGGTCAGGGCGCGTTCAAGATCGCGGTAGTGGGCTGCGGTTTCGTCATCTTCACGCTCGGCCAGGGATGAAAAATAGGCTTGGACGGCCGGTACGATCCTGATTGGAGCGGTGTAGCTCTGGATATTGCTCAGGGCGCGCAGCAGACGGGTGACCGCACTATCGGGTCGCGGCACCGAGCCGTGGCCGGCTTGGCCCTTGGCCGTCAGGCGGATCCAGCACGGCGACTTTTCGGCCACGCTGACGGTGTAGGAGATTTCTTCTCCGTCATGACGGATCCCGCCGCCCTCAGTCAACACAAACTCGGCGTCCTGAATGCGGTCGAAATGGGTGTCAAGAAACCAGCCCGCCCCGTGCTGGCCGCCGGTTTCTTCGTCGCCGGTGCCCAGAAAAATAATGTCGCGTTTGAGCCCGATGGCGTGGCGCTTGAGCAGGGCCAGGGCCAGAAACTGGACGACGGCCGTGCCCTTGCAGTCAAGCGCGCCGCGGCCGTGGACATGGCCGTCTTTGATCAGGCCGGAGAACGGCTCAAGATCCCAGTGCTCGGCCTCGGCCGGCACCACGTCCATATGGTGGAGCAGAATGAGCGCTTTCTTTTCGCCGCTGCCGCTGAGCCGGGCGGACACAATGCCCCGGCCGGGCCGGGACTCGTGTACCTGGGCCTCAATTCCCTCCCGGGCTAATTGTTCCTGCCAGAAGCGGGCTGCGGCGACTTCATTGCCCGGTGGATTCGTGGTGTTGATCTGGATATAGCGGCTCAGCAACTGGCCGGCCTCCCGCTCCACCGCTCCCCAGTCGGGCTGTCCCGCTGCCGATGAGGGGGAGAGCAGCAGGGCCATAAGCAGCGGGCCGAGAGCGGAGGCGAGCCGAGGACAGCGGAAAAACGAGACTGTTGTACGCACACTTCCTCCGGGCTGGGAGACTGAGGTTCGGCCTGAAACACCAAGCCGCAGGCTAGTCCCGGGAGGCCGAAAAGGCAAGCGCGTCCCGCGCTGGATTTTTTCCTCATACAAGATATAGTGAGCCGATATATCCTTGGACCCATTCCCTTGCGGATGAACCGGACGGGGGCTTGGGGCGGACTGGGGAGGTGGGGGCATGAGGATCAAACAGATCGAACTCCTTGGATTCAAATCCTTCAAAGACAAGACGACACTCACGTTTCCGGCCGGAGTGACGGCTATCGTCGGCCCCAACGGGTGCGGCAAATCCAATGTGGTTGACGCCCTGCGCTGGGTCCTGGGTGAGCAGAGTTCGCGTCAACTGCGGGGCGTCGAAATGAGCGACGTTGTCTTTGCCGGTACCCAGGGCAATGCTCCGCTGGGCATGGCCGAGGTCAAGCTGCTGCTCGAAAATACCGACACCCCGGTTGCCCCGCAGCCTGAAGTGCCTGGAAATGGCAGCCCCGTCACGGCTCGGGTCGGCAACGGCTGGACCGAGATGATGGTTTCGCGTCGCTACTTCCGGTCGGGTGAGTCCGAGTATTTCTTGAACAATATCCCGTGCCGACTGCGGGATATTGTCGAATTCTTCCTCGGCACCGGGGCTGGCAGCAAAGCCTATGCGATCATCGAACAGGGCCGGGTTGAACATCTCATCAACGCCAAAGCGGACGATATCCGGGTGCTGATCGAAGAAGCCGCAGGCGTCAGCTTATACCGCAGTCGGCGGCTGGCCGCTGAGCGCAAGCTCGAGCGCACCCAGGATAATCTGGCCCGGGTGGCCGATCTGCTGTCCGAAATGGAGCGGCAGCTGGGCACGCTGCGGCGCCAGGCCAAAAAGGCTGCCCAATACCAAGCCTTGCAAGAGGAACTGCAAACCCTGGATCTGAGTCTGCTGTGCCACGCCTACCAGACCCTGTTGGATGAACTGGTCGATCTCGACCGGCGCCGGACCGCGGTCCTAGCCGAGGAAACCGCCCTCGAAGACCGGATGCAGCAGCTCCAGGCCGAGCGCCTCCAGGCGCAGACGGTCCTGGAAAACCAGGAGGCTGCGCTGCACGCCAGTGAGGAGCGGGTTCACGCCATACAGAGCACCCTGCAACAGGGCGAACAGCGCAAGGAGTTTCTCCTCCACCAGGAACAGCGGGCCGCCGACCGAGCCGGCGCGGCCCAAACCGAGCTGGCGGCGGTGGAGGAGCGTCGCAGTGCGGTGCAGAACGAGGTCGAGAGTCTGGCCGAACAAACCCGCCAGAGTCAGATCCAACTGGCCGAGGAAGAAGCGGTGCTCAGCGGCCACGAGCAGGATGGTGGCCGCCTGCAAGACACCCTTTTGAGCCATGAGGCGGCGGCCGAAGAGTTGAAAACCGAGATCGTCGATGTGCTGACCCAGCACGCCCAGGTACAGAACGGGCTGGCCTACGCCCGGCGCCGGGGGGAGGAACTGGCAGACCGCCTCCAGGTCTTGGCGACCGAGGCCGAACAGGCGTCGGCCAGTCTGGCTGAGACTGAGCAGAGTCTGGCTACGACCCACACGCGGGCGGCCGAACTGGACGAATGCCTGCGGCTCGGCCAGCGTGAGCGGGGCGAGAAGACGGACGGCTTACAGGCGGTGGTGCGCGTCGGGGAACAGCTGGAACAAGAGCTGGCCGGGGCCTGGGCCAAGCAGGCCGAGTTGCGAACCCGGCTGTCTACCCTCAAAGAGATGGAGCAGGGCTATGAGCGCTATGCGCCCGGGGTGCAGTCCATCATGGCTGAGGCTGAATCGCTGACCCGGGTGGTCGGTGTGGTTGCCCAGATGCTTGAGGTACCGCATAGCTATGAACGGGCGGTCGCTGCGGTCCTGCGCGAGAAACTCGAATATGTCGTGGTTGCCGAGGTTGGTGACGGACTGACCGCAGTCGAGTACTTGCACCAGGCCGAGGCCGGCCACGGCAGCTTTATCCCGCTCCAACCCCGGATCGGTCCCCAGCCCGCGTCCCAACACAACGGCCATGCGCTGACCGTCGGCCAGGGGCTTGCGGTGGTCATGCCCGCGCCCAGCGAGCCGGACGGCTTGACTCCCCTGCTCAGCCTGCTGTCGGTTGCGCCCCAGGGCCGTGAAGTGGTTGAGTCACTGCTGGCCGATACTTTTCTGGTCCCTGACCTGCGGACCGGCCTGGAGTGCTGGCAGCGTGACCATCAGCCGCGGACTTTTGTGACGCCAAGCGGTGAGGTACTGACCGCCCAGGGGGTAGTCAGCGGCGGCAGTCAGGGCATCGTCCAAGAGGGCTTGCTGGAGCGGCGCCGGGAAATCCGCGACCTGCACGACCAGGTCGAGCAGCACGACAGTGTGGTGGCCGACTTGATACGACGACGCCAGGAAGCCAAACGCAGCCGTCAGGAGCTGGAGGGTGAATTGGCCCGCTTAGAGGCCCAGGCCCGTGCCTGGGGCGAAGAAAGACAAGCCCTGCACGCTCGGGCTGCCCAACTGGAGGGCGAACAGCGCCGTCTGCTGGATAAGAAAGAGAGTATCGGCTACGAACGCCAGACTCTGGAGGAGGAGCAGAGCGGACTCGGGAGCGAAATTGCCGGCCTGGCCACCAGAGAGTCTGAGCTGGACGACCAGCGTCAAGAACGAGAAGCCCGGCTGGCCGAACGGCAGGAGCAGGTCGCCCAGGCCAAACTTGCCCTCGAACACCAGCGAGAGGTGTGTGACGAGCTGCGGGTGCGGGTAGCCGAGCGTCGTGAGCGTCAGGAGGGGTTGCGCACCCAGCGCTCGCGGCTGCAAGAGCAGCAGACTGAGCTGGCCGAGCGCGCTGCAACCTGCCAGGCCGAACACCGCGCCGCCCAGGCCGAGGCAGACCAGATTCAGACTGAGCTGACAGAGCAGGCCACCCGTACCGCCCAGCACCAGACCGAACTGGCCAGCGTGGGCCAGGAACACGAGCGCCAGCAAGATGCCTGCACCCGGCTGCGCGCGAGTTGTCGTGCGTATGAAGAGGAACTTGAGCAGTGCCGGGCCAGCCTGATCGAATTCCAGGAAGAGAAGACTCGGCTTGAGGTCAAGAGCGCTGAAAAACGGGTCAGCTGCGATCACATCAATACGGCCGGATACGAGCGCTATGAGATTGCCATTCCTGGCGTGCTGGCCCAGTATGCGAGCGCCTGGCTTGAGACTGAGACAGCCGAAGCGCGGCGCCAAGAGCTGCGTGACAAGATCGGCCGGCTCGGCGAGGTCAACCCCGGTGCGGCGGTTGAACTGGTCGCGGTCGAGCAGCGTCACATGTCGCTGAAGGAACAGGAGGCCGACTTGCAGGCCTCGATTGCCGACTTGCAGAGAACGATTGCCAAGCTCAACCGCGAGTCGCGCGACCGCTTCAGGGAGACGTTTGGATTGGTTGACGCGAAATTCCGTCATGTCTATGAACGTCTGGTCGAGGGCGGTAGCGCCCAGATCAGCCTGACGGATGAAAACGATCCCACTCACAGCGGGGTAGAAATCTCGGTCCAGCCGCCCGGTAAACGCCTGCGTTCCCTGCAACTGCTGTCCGGCGGCGAGCGGGCGCTGGCCGCGCTGAGTTTTACCTTCGCCCTGTTTCTGATCCGCCCCAGTCCGTTTTGTGTGCTGGACGAGGTCGATGCCCCGCTCGACGATGCCAATGTGGGGCGCTTTAACCAGTTGGTCAGAGAAATCAGCCAAACAACCCAGGTGATCTTAATCACTCATAACAAACGGACCATGGAAGCTGCTTCGACCCTGTACGGCGTGACCATGCAGGAGCCGGGCATCTCAACCGTGGTCTCGGTGAGTCTGTCCTGATGGCTCTGTCGTGGCGAAAAAAAACTTCTCCAGAGCAGAAACAGTCGGTGTGGCGACGCGGTTTGTCCCGTCTGCGCCAGGCTCTGCGTGTACCCCTGGATCGAATCCTGCGCGGTCGGCCGATTGACGACGCGCTTTTTGACGACTTGGAAGAGGTCTTGCTTGGCGCGGATGTCGGGGTGCAGGAGACTCTGCTCCTGATTGAGCGGCTGCGAGAACGCTGCCGGCGCGAGCGTCTGGCCGACGGGGAGGAGTTGAAGGGCTACCTGAAAGACGAGATGCTCCGGCTTCTGCCGACCGCCGCCCCTCCGCCGATTGGCCAAGCCCGGCCCTGGGTGATCCTGATGGTCGGTGTCAATGGGGTGGGCAAGACGACCACCCTGGCCAAGCTGGCGGCCCGCTTTGGGCAGGAGGGCCAGACGGTTTTACTGGTGGCCGGGGATACTTTCCGGGCTGCAGCCATTGAGCAGCTCGAAGTCTGGGCCGACCGGCTGGGCGTGGAGGTGATTAAACATCAGACCGGAGCCTCCCCCGCAGCGGTGGCCTTTGACGGGATTCGAGCCGGTATCGCCCGTAAGGTTGATGTGGTGCTGATTGACACCGCCGGACGGCTGCATACCCGAACGCCGCTCATGGAAGAACTCAGAAAGGTACACCGGGTGATCGCCAAGGAACTCCAGGGGGCGCCTCACGAGGTGCTGTTGGTCCTTGACGCGGCCACCGGCCAGAACGCACTGAGCCAGGCGCGGACCTTTCAGGCCGCATTTCCGCTCAGCGGTGTCATTCTGACCAAGATGGACGGCTCGGGAAAAGGCGGAGTGGTGCTATCCGTTACCGAGCAACTCGGCGTCCCGATTCGGGGCATTGGCCTGGGCGAGGGCGCCGAAGACCTGCACGACTTTGAGGCGACCGCATTTGTCGAGGCGCTTTTTTCTGCTGAGGACTCCTGATGTTCCCTTGACTCACAGCGTGAAGAGCCATACACTCGGCTTGAACTTTTCCTTTACTTTTGGGTGATATGGCTATACCAAGCCTCAAACTTCTTGAGGAAAAGCTTGATGGAATGCTGGAGCGCCACGCGCGGATTTGCCGGGAGAAGGCGGTGCTGAACCAACGCCTGAGCGAGCAACAGGAGGCGAACGGTCGCCTGCGCGAACAGCTTCAGCAGTACGAACAGGAACGAGAGGAAATTCGGACTAAACTGGAACGGATTCTGGGTCAGTTCGACGGGCTCGGAATAGCGCTGAGCGATGAGGGGGGAGGCGATGAAAGCCTTGGTTGAGGTCGAGATTTTTGGCCAGACCTTCACGGTGGCCGGTGAAGAGCAAGCCGACTATGTGAAGCAGCTGGCCGATTCTGTTGACCAGCGTATGCGCCAGATCGCGGCCAATACCAAAACTGTCGTTCCCCTGCGGGTTGCCATTATGGCGGCTCTGAGCATTGCAGATGAGTGGCACAAAGCCAGTCAACGAGAACAAGAACTCCAAGAAGAAACGGAACGCCTGTCTACGGTTTTGCTTAAACGGATCGAGCAGAGTGAACAGAACGAAGACGTGAGCAATGGCCGTGTTGTCTCGTAATACGCTGTGTCTTCCTCATCGCAGGTCTCCACGTCCGCTCAGCGGGATTTGCCAAACGGCTGACCCCGACTGAGACGCTCCCCCAGTCCTCCGGGCCGATTTCCTCCTCCATGAGGGCCTTGTGGAAGCTTCTTCCGCCAGGCAGTTTGAGGGAGGGCGAAAACCCCCCTCATGCAGCTGACAACTCGCTGGGAGGTGGTTTTCACATGTAAAGGCCCTCCGACCCTGGGGATGGAAGGAGGTCAGTGACAGATGAGGTCAGTACTCTATTGGTTCATCGGAGTGGTGTGTGGCGGTGCGGGGGCGTGGGCGCTCGGGCTGCTGCGCCAACGCTGGCAGCACGAGAAGATCGTCAAGGCCGAGGAAACGGCGAAGCTTATTGTGGAGGAGGCCCATAAAGAATCGTCCGTCATCAAGAAGGAAGCCGAGGTCCAGGCCAAGGACGTGCTCTTGCAGTCAAAAACGGAGTTTGAGAAGGAACAGCGCGAACGAAGAAAGGAAATTCAGCAGAGCGAGCGGCGTTTACAGAGCCGTGAGGAAACTATCGAGAAGCGAGCGGTGACCCTGGACAACCGGGAAACCGAGCTGTCGCATCGGGAGCAGGGGTTCAAGACCAAAGAAGAGGTGATCGACAAGAAGGCCCAGGAGTACCAGGGCTTGATCGAAGAGACCCGCCAGCAGCTTGAGCAGATTGCGGGCATGAACCGCGAGGAGGCCAAAAACGTGCTGCTGGAAAAAATGATGAGCGACGCCCGTACTGAGGCGGCGCGCCAGATCATGACGGTCGAAGAAGAGGCCCGTGAGGAGGCCGAGCGGCGAGCCAGGAAGATCATCAGCGTTGCGGTTGAGCGGCTGGCCGGTGAGTTTGTGTCGGAACGCACGACTGCGGTGATTCCCCTGCCCAGCGACGATATGAAGGGCCGGATCATTGGCCGCGAGGGGCGCAACATCCGCGCCATTGAAGCGGCCACCGGTGTGGACCTGATCGTTGACGATACGCCGGAAGCGGTGCTGATTTCGAGCCATAGCCCCATCCGCCGGGAAATTGCCCGGGTCGGGCTCGGACGGCTGATCTCAGACGGTCGGATACACCCAGGCCGGATTGAAGAAGTGGTCAAAAAGGCCGAAGAAGAGGTCGAGGAGGCGGTCCGCGAGGCTGGTCAACGGGCCGTCCTGGAGCTGGGTATCCACGGTGTGCACCCGGAGATTATCAAGCTCATCGGTATGCTGAAATATCGCTACTCCTACGGCCAGAATGTACTGATGCACTCGATTGAAACCGCCTATGTGTGCGGGATCATGGCCGCTGAGCTGGGCCTGAATGAAAAACAGGCCCGGCGAGCCGCGCTGTTGCACGACATTGGCAAAGCGGTATCGCACGAAATTGAGGGCTCACACGCCATCATTGGCGGCGATGTGGCTCGCAAATACGGGGAGTCGGCAAAGATCGTCAACGCCATTGCCGCTCACCACGAAGAGGTCAAGGCCGAGACCGTGCTGGCTCCACTGGTCGATGCGGCGGATGCGCTGTCCGGAGCCCGACCCGGAGCGCGACGGGAAGTGCTCGAAAGCTATGTCCGTCGTCTGGAGGATCTGGAGCGGATCGGGCGGTCTTTCATCGGAGTCGAAAAGTCGTTCGCGGTGCAGGCCGGACGCGAGGTCCGGGTCATTGTCAGTCCCGGTTCGGTGACCGACGGCGAGGCTGCGGTCCTGGCCCGCGAGGTGGCCCACAGGATCGAAGACGAGATGACCTATCCGGGCCAGATCAAGATCACCGTGATTCGGGAGATGCGGGCCACCGAGTTTGCCCGCTGAGTGGCAAAGAAGGAAAGAGTGAAGACGACATGGCGCTGTCGGTTACGGACCAGTTGCGGGAAATTCAGCGCGGCACGGTTGATATCATTCCGCTTGAGGAACTGAAACGGAAGCTGGAGACGGGTCGTCGGCTGCGGATCAAGCTCGGGGTTGATCCGACTTCCCCGGACCTGCACCTCGGACACACCGTGGTGGTCAATAAGCTGCGCCAGTTTCAGGAGCTGGGGCATGTGGTGATTTTTCTGATCGGCGATTTCACCGGCATGATCGGCGATCCGACCGGCCGCTCAGAGACCCGCAAGGCGCTCACCCGCGAGCAAGTCCTGGACAACGCTGAAACCTATACCAAGCAGGTTTTCAAGATCCTGGATCGAGACAAAACCGAGCTGCGTTTCAACTCCGAATGGATGGACGGTTTCAGCCCACCCGACTTTATCCGTCTGTGCGGCCAGTACACGGTCGCCCGTCTTTTGGAACGGGACGATTTCTCGAAACGCTACAAGGATGGCGTTCCCATCCACGTCCATGAACTCCTGTATCCGCTTGTTCAGGGCTACGACTCGGTTGCGCTCCAGGCCGATGTCGAGGTCGGGGGGACGGATCAGCGCTTCAACCTGCTGGTCGGGCGTGAACTCCAGCGCGGTCACGGCCAGGAGCCGCAGGTGATTCTGACCCTGCCCCTGCTCGAAGGCACCGATGGGGTGCAGAAGATGAGCAAATCGCTCGGCAACGCCATTGGCATCACCGATCCTCCCACCGAGATGTACGGTAAAATCATGTCGATCTCGGACGCTATGATGGGCAGATACTACGAGTTGTTGAGCACGGTCGATAGCGACCGGCTTGAGGCCATTCAGCGCGCTGAGGTCCATCCGATGGAGGCCAAAAAGCAGCTGGCTGCCGAGCTGATCAGCCGCTTTCATGACAGCCCCGCTGCGGAACGGGCGGCGGCCGACTTCGCCCAACGCTTCCAGCGCCGCGAGCTGCCCAGCGAGCTGCAAGAGATCGCCTGGGCCGACCCCGCGCCCGAGGTCTGGATCTGTCATCTGCTGCGCGAGACCGGTCTGACAAAATCGGCCAGCGAGGCGCGGCGGATGATTCAACAGGGAGCGGTGCGCATCAACGGCCAGCGGCTGGACAACCCGGATCTGAAAATCCCGACCCGGGGCGCGACGGTGGTCCAGGTCGGACGCCGGCGGATTGCCAAGGTGGTCTTTGGCGCTTCGGCCTAGTCTGTCCTGTTCTGCCCAAACCGGAGGAGCTGTCCCGTGAGTGACACCGCTGCCCCTGGCCAGTACCGGTGCGGTTTTATTGCCCTGATCGGCCGTCCCAATGTCGGCAAGTCGACGCTGCTGAATACCCTGATTGGGGAAAAGCTGGCCATTGTCACGCCCAAACCGCAGACGACCCGGACCCGGCTGCTGGGGGTCAAGACGCTCTCCCAGGCCCAGCTGATCTTTGTTGACACGCCGGGCATCCACACGCACGCCGGCTCCCTCCTCAACCGCAACATGGTCGAGTTGGCCTTGGGCGCGCTGCAAGAGACCGACATGGTGCTGTTCCTGGCCGATGCCCAGCGCGGGATTGTGGACGGCGACGAAAAGATCGCCGCCCGTCTCAGCGGCCTGTCTACGCCGGTCATCGGGGTGGTCAACAAGATCGATCTGCTCCCGCGTCCGGCCCTGCTGCCGGTGCTGGACCGCCTGGCCGGCCTGTTGCCCGGCCGAGAAGTCGTTCCGGTCAGCGCCTTGCGCGACACCAATACCGCCGAACTGCTGTCCACCCTGATCCAGCTCTTACCGGTCGGGCCGGCCCTGTATCCGAGCGATGAACTGACCGATCAGAGCGAACGGACGCTGGCCCAGGAGATGATCCGCGAGCAGCTCTTTTTCAACACCCAGCAGGAAATCCCGTATGCGACAGCGGCGATTGTCGAAGAGTTCACCGAGCGACCCGACAAGTCGTTGCTCGTTATTCGGGCCGCGATCCACGTCGAACGCGCCTCGCAGAAGCCGATTGTGATCGGCCGGGGCGGCGCCCGGCTCAAGAAAATCGGTCAGGCCGCCCGACGCCGATTGGAAGCCTTTTTCGGCTGCAAGGTCTTTCTGGAGCTGTTTGTCAAAGTCTCCAAGGGCTGGACCAACCGGCCGGGCTTGCTGCACGAGCTGGGCCTGTCCGTGGCGCCCACCCGCCGCGCTTAGCCGCGCCGTGCGGCCCAGCGTCAAGGATTCCGGAAGTCAGGAGGGAAGGGGAGGGAGTATGGGAATGCTGGCACGGGCCGGATTGGCCTTGACCCGCTGGACGGAGCGCTGGATTCCCGACTCATGGGTGATTGCGGTCATGCTGAGCCTGTGCGTCGCCGGCCTGGCGATGACGGTTGGGGGCGCCTCTCCGGCGGCCGCCCTGCAGGCCTGGGGCCAGGGTTTGTGGGCCTTGCTCAGCCTGGCCATGCAGTTCACCCTGATGATGGTCTTGGCGTATGCCTGTGCGGTCTCTCCGCCGCTGAAACGCGCCTTCGTGTGGATGGCCGCCCAGCCCGATCCGGCTCGACCCCGTCAGGCGATTGTCCTGATGGCGTGTTTTTCCACCCTCACCGCCTGGCTCAACTGGGCCTTCAGCCTGGTGGTGACCGCCGCCTTTCTGCCCTTTGTGGTCAGAGCCAACCCCCGCGTCGATTTCCGTTTGCTGGTCACCTGTGCCTACCTGGGGGTCGGCACGGTGTGGCATACCGGCCTGTCCGGCTCGGCCCCGCTCATTCTTGCCACACCGGATAATTTTCTGATCCAGGCCGGTGTGCTGACCGAGACCGTGCCCATCACCCAGACCCTGTTTGCGCCGTTCAATCTCGGCTACGCGCTGCTGGCCGGACTGGCCGGCATCCTGATTGTCGCCGCCCTGGTGCCCCCGGCGACCGAGGCGGTCAGCGTCTCTGAGGCCCAGGCCCGGCGGCTGGACTCGGGCCATGTGGCCCAGACCCGCCCGTCCAGCCTGATTCCAGCCCAACGTCTGGAGTGGTGGCCGGGCTGGTCGCTGATCGCCAGCGCAGCCATGCTGCTGTATCTGGCCTCGCAGATCGCTAGCCTGGGGTTTGGCCGAGCCTGGACGATTGATAATTACAACCTGTTGTTCATGGCCCTGGGCCTGTTGCTGCACTGGTATCCCAAGTCGTTTTTGGCCGCGTGTGAGGACGGGATCAAAAATACCTGGGGGATTGTGATCCAGTATCCTCTGTACGCCGGCATCTTCGGTCTGATGGCGTATACCGACCTGGGCCAGGCGCTGACCGGCTTGTTTGTCAGCGCCAGCTCACCGCGCGCCTTTCCGCTGATCGTGTATGTCTACTCGGCGGTGCTGAACTACTTTATTCCGTCCGGCGGCTCAAAGTGGATTGTCGAGGCGTCCTACCTCCTGCCAGCCGGGCACGCCCTGGGGCTGTCGATTCCAACAGTGACGCTGAGCTATGCCTACGGCGATATGACGACCAACCTCATCCAGCCGTTCTGGGCGATTCCCATCCTGACCGTCACCGGCCTACGCTTTGGCGACATCATGGGCTACTGCTTTCTCATTGCCGGCCTGATGCTGGTGTTCAACGTCCTGGCCCTGCTGCTGATTCCGCTCCAGCTGTAGCCTAACGTCCCTGAAACACCGGCTTGCGTTTCTCGACAAAGGCCCGGGCGGCTTCTTTGGCGTCCTGGCTGCCGGACAGCTCGTGGGTCATGTTCTGCTCAAACCGATAGCCGTCGCGCAGGTCCATGAATTCGATGCTGTTCATGGCGTGTTTGGCCAGGCGGATCGCCAATGGGCTTTTGGCGGCGATCTCCTGCGCCAGGGTCTGGGCTGCGGGCAGGAGCTGCTCGGGGGGCACCACGGCCTCCACAATGCCCCGCCGGTACAGTTCCTGAGCGCCGATCCGCTCGCCGGTGTACATCATCTTGCGCGCCTTATACACCCCGAACAGGCGCTGGGTGTGGCGTCCGCCGCCGAGCAGGCCGACATCGATCTCGGGCAGGCCGACCAGGGCTTTGTCTGAGGCGATGAGCATGTCGCACGAGGCCAGCAGGGCTAATCCACCGCCCAGCGCCGGGCCGTTGATCGCCCCGATCACCGGCACCGAGCACTCCAGGATGGCGTGAAATGCCTCCCGGGCCGCCCGTGAGTGTGCCCACATCGCCCCGGGCCGGGGTTTCTGCTGACCCTCGAGTGAGGATGAGCGGGCTTTCATGTCGGCGCCGGCACAAAAGCACTTGCCGGCGCCGGTGAACACCGCAGCCCGCACCTCGGCGCGATTGTTCAAGGCGTCGAACGCGGCCTGAATTTCGTCGAACATCTGGCGGTTCATGGCGTTGACCGGCGGGCGGTCAATGGTGACGGTAGCGACAAAATCGCTGACTTCGGTCTTGATGATTTCCATATCCATGGTGGGCTCCTGGGGCGAGGCTTATCTGAATAAGGACCGCGCAATGACCATCCGGTGGACTTCCGAGGGACCCTCGCCAATCCGTCGTACCCGGGCTTCCCGATACCACCGCTCCAGGGGAAACTCCTTGGTCACCCCGTAGCCGCCGTGGATCTGGACCGCACTGTCGATCACCCGGCCCAGGACCTCGCTCGAGTACAGCTTGGCAATCGAGGCCTCAAGACGGGCGTCTTCTCCGCGGTCGGCTTTCCAGGCGCCCTCCCAGATCAGCCAGCGGGTGGCGCGCAGCTCGACCTCGGCATCGGCCAGCATCCACTGGACGGCTTGGCGCTGACTCAGCGCTTGCCCGAAGGTTTCGCGTTGTTTGGCATGTGCTACGGCCATCCGATGGGCGGCGATCGCCACGCCAAGGTTGGCGGCCGAATACGGAAAGCGGGCCTTGGTCAGCAGATCGAAACACAGAAACAGGCCCTGGCCTTCTTCCCCGATCATCTTGTCGGCCGGCACCCGACAGTCCTCAAACGAAACCTCGTTGGGGACCGAAACCGTGCGGATGGTCTTGAACGGGCGCGGGGTGAAGCCCGGCGTGTCTTTGTCGATAATAAAACAGCTGATGCCCTTGCGGCCTTTGTCTGGGTCGGTCCGCACGAAGACCACCCCCCACTCGGCCAGATGGGCGTTGGAGATAAAAATCTTGGTGCCGTTAATGACCCACGAGTCGCCGTCTCTGACGGCCCGACACTGAATGGCCCCGGCCGGGTCCGAGCCGCCGCTGGGTTCGGTGATGGCGAAAAAGGTCTTGAGGCCGTCCCGCAGGGTCGGGATGGCGTAGCGCTGGATCTGCTCCGGGGTGCCGGCGTAGATCGGCGCCGGTGGATAGCGGCCAAAGGTTCCGCAGCCCGGGTTGTACAGCCCCATGCGGTGTTGGGCCATTTCTTCCAGCACCACCGACATGCCAAAAGTATTGACCCCCCCGCCCCCGAACTGCTCGGGCGCGGCCAGGCACCACAGGCCGGCCGCCTTGTTCTTGGCCATCAGGCGCTGATAGTCGGCCTCGGGCAGATCCGGGGCGTCCGGGTCGAGCTGCTGTTCGAGCGGAATGATTTCTTCGCGGATAAAGCGCCGAACCTGATCCCGGAGCAGGCTCAACTCGGGGGGGAGGCTGAAGCCCTGGAATGCTTCCATGTCGCTACCTCGGAGGAGCGGTCGCCCGACCGCTAGTCTGCGCGCTTGAACTTGGGCATGGTCACCTCTGGGGTGACCTCGTCGAAAACGACCTCGACCGGTAAATCCAGCCTGAGATCGTCGGGCTCGACATCGGTCAGCCAGCTGACCAGCCGCACGCCTTCTTCCATCTCAATCACCACCGGACTGTAGGGCACCATATCGGCGAACTGGGACAGCATCGGCTGGACTGCGGTAGTCCACGAGAAGACCTTGCCCCTGCCGCTGGACTGGGCCCACTCCCAGTTGAAAGACCCGCACTTGGCACACATGTCGCGCGGCAGGTGACGCCAGGCGCGACAGTCGGTGCAGCGCTGAAAGCGCAGCTGGTGTTGCTTACAGTAGTCGTAGAACTCGATCGCCATGCTGTTGCGCAGTTTGGGCAGCGGGCGTGGGTAGGCGTTCGTGTCTTGTGCCATGTCTACCTCCGTAAGATAGCCAGGCTGCCATCCCCAAAGTCTCCCCAGCCGGTCACCAGACCCAGCTCGGCGTCCTCGACCTGGCGCTCGCCGGCCTCGCGGCGCAGCTGGCGGGTGGCCTCGGTGATGTGGTTCATGCCCCACACGTGGGCTTCCGAGTGTAGTCCGCCGTGGGTGTTGATGGGCAGCTCCCCGCCGAGTTCCAGACGGCCGCCCTGGACAAAATCGCCGACCTCGCCACGCTGACAAAAACCCAGGGCTTCGAGCTGGAGCAGGACGACGTAGGAGAAACAGTCGTAGATTTCGATGAAGTCGATATCCTTGTGCTCAACGCCGGCCATCCGAAAGGCGTTTGGCGCGGCAAAACTCAGGCCGATGGTGAACGGGTCGGGCCGCGACGGAATATCGTCGGCCGGGTAGGGGTGCCCCTCGGCCACGCCTGCAATATAGACCGGATCGTGCTTGAGATCTCTGGCCCGTTCCGGCGAGGAGAGGACCACCGCGCACGCTCCGTCGGTTTCCAGGCAGCAGTCGAACAGCCGGAACGGCTTGGCCACCCAGCGGGCGTTCAAATAGTCGTCCATGCTGAGCGGGCGGCCGCACATATAGGCTTTGTCGTTCAGCTGGGCGTGCTTGCGCGAGGCGAGCGCCACCGAGCCCATGGCCTCGTCCGGCGTGCCGTACAGCTCTTTGTGACGGGTAGCCAGCCAGGCGTACCACTGGACGGGCACCGAGGCGCCGTAGGGCAGGTAGTATTCGCCGATCGTGGTGGCCATGACCCCCGGCGCTCCGCTGCCGCTGCCACCATCGGGACGCCCCAGATTGCGGACCCGCATGGCCGAGTAGCCGTTCCAGCCGAGCGGAATCAGGACGTTATTGGCCACCCCGCAGGCCACGGCCAGGGCCGCGCTCTGTAGAGAGGTGACCGGGCTGGCGCCGCCCATGTGGACGGTGACCGAGTAGCGCAGGTCCTCAATGCCCAGATTGGCCGCAAAATGTTCGGCGGTGGACGGCAGGGGAGGCGGGATAATGCCGTCAATATCGTGCGGGCTGAGGCCGGCGTCGCTGATGGCCCGCATTGAGGCTTCGAGCATGAGCGACAGGTCGGTCCGGCCCGAGCCTCGGGTAAAGTCGGTTTCGCCGACCCCCACAATACAGGCTTGATCTTTCAGTGCGTGCATAGCTCCTCCTTCAGCAGGGTTCCCGGGCCGGATGGTACACCGGACGGGGACGGATTGTAAAGCCAAAGCGGCGAACGGTACTGTCCTAATTAGGACAGGAGCCTCGCTTTCGGGACCGGGCGCTTTGGGCTATCTTTGGGCAGCATGAAAATTCGCCGCCTCTTTGAGACCCAAGATCAAACGTTTTCCTTTGAGTTTTTTCCGCCCAAAAACCCGGCCGATGTTGAGCAGTTGTTTGTCCGTGCCGGTGAGCTGAAACCGCTCGGACCGAGCTTTGTTTCGGTGACGTACGGAGCGGGCGGTTCGACCCGCAAAAATACGATTGATCTGGTGGGCCGCTTTCAGGATGAACTCGGACTTGTCGGCATGGCTCACCTGACCTGCGTGGGGCATACGCAGGCCGAGCTGCGGGCCATTCTCCAGGAATTTCAGGCCCGGGGGATAGAGAACGTGATGTGTCTGCGGGGCGACCCGCCCCGTGGGCAAGCCAGCTTCGAGCCGGTGCCCGGCGGCTTCTCCCACGCTAATGAACTGGTCTCGCTCACCCGTGCCAACGGGGACTTCTGTATCGGTGTTGCCGGCTACCCGGAGCCCCACCCTGAGAGCGAAAGCCGGGATCTCGATCTGTTGCGTCTCCAGTACAAGGTGGACTGTGGCGCAGATTTCGTTATCACCCAGCTCTTTTACGACAACCGGGAGTATTTCGACTTTGTGGACCGCGCCGGTCGGCTCGGCATTCCGTGCCGAATTATCCCGGGCATCATGCCGATTGTGAACTATCGCCAGATTGTCCGCATCACGCGCCTGTGTGGAGCAACGATTCCGACCGAACTGAGTAGCCGCCTAGAACCGGTTGCCGACGATCCTGAAGCGTCCCTCGAAATCGGGATTGAGTGGGCGCGGCGGCAGTGTGAAGAACTGCTCGAAAACGGCGCCCCCGGTATCCACTTCTATACGCTGAACCGCTCTGATGCGACCAGGCGCATCTTTGAGCAGCTGCGCCACAGCCCGGTCAAAACCCTGCTGCCGTTTGCGTAGGGCAGGCACGGGGGCCTGCCCCTACCTGACATTGACCGGGCCGCCCCCGGCAGGTTATGGTCCGCCTAACAGGAGGCCCGCGTATGGCACACAACGCCCCCCCAGCGGTCAGCCCGAACGAAGCCAACGCCTTTCTTGACGGCCTGTCACGGTTCAATGTCGGCCCGTTATGGAAGGTACTGGGCCAGATCCTGACTCCTGAGCCGCGCACCCAGGCCGTTCCCCACCTGTGGCGGTGGCAAGAGCTGCGCCCCCAGCTCTTGCGCTCAGGCGAGGTGGTGACGGCCGCCGAGGCCGAGCGGCGGGTGTTGATGCTCCTCAACCCGGGTTTGGAGGGCCGCGTGGCCACGACCACGACCCTATACGGCGGCTTGCAGCTCATCCTGCCCGGAGAAATCGCCCGCACCCACCGTCATACGCCCAACGCCCTGCGTTTCATTATGGAAGGCGAGGGCGCCTATACGGTCGTTGACGGCGATAAAATGACCATGGCCCCGGGTGACTTTGTCCTCACCCCCAACTGGACCTGGCACGATCACGGCAGCCAGGGTGACCAGCCCGTGGTGTGGCTGGACGGCTTGGACATCCCGCTGGCCTCTCTGCTGGAAAATATCTTCACCCAGCCGTTCTCCCAGGAAGCCCAGCCTGTCACCAAACCGCTCAACACTTCTGTGGCCGTGTACGGTAAGGGCGGGCTGCTGCCGAGTTGGCAGCGGTCGGCCGATCATGGCCGATCCGGGCTGTTGAAATACGCCTGGACCGACGCCCATGAGATGCTGATGAGTCTGGGCAAGGATGAAGAAAGTCCGTTTGACGGCAGCCTGCTCGAATATGTGAATCCAGTCAGTGGCGGGCCGTCGCTGCCGACCATGGCCAGCTTTTTACAACGCCTCAGGCCCGGCCAAAAAACCCAGGCGCATCGCCACAGTGCCAGCGTGGTATATCTGGCCGTGCAGGGCCACGGCCGAACAGTCATCGACGGCCGTGTCTATGACTGGGCTCCGGGCGACGTGTTTGCCCTGCCTCTGTGGGCGGCCCATTGTCATGAAAACGTGTCGGCCAGCCAGGATGCCATCCTGTTTTCGTTTACCGATGCGCCGGTGATGCGGGCGCTGGACTGGTATCGGGAGCAGGAGCTGTAGAGGAGCCCAGCATGCTGCAAACCATGATTGTCGGCAGCCTGCCGCGCCCGACCTGGCTCGTGCCGCCCCACCGCATGTATGTGTCCTGGCAGCTCGATGAGGCGCAGCGGGCCGAGGGCTGCGACGACGCGGTTGTGCTGGCGGTTGCCGATCAGGAGTCGGCCGGACTGCATATCCTGACCGATGGCGAGCAGCGTCGCCGGCATTACATCTGGGGTTTTTGTGAGGGGCTGAGCGGTCTCGATTTCGAGCGTCTGGCCAAGATCGAGACCCGTGGTAATCGTTACGGGATCCAGGTCGATGCGGCCCGGGTGGTGGGACCGCTCCGCCGGCCCAAGCCCATTCTTGTTGACGCTCTGCGCTTTCTCAAACGCCAGACCGGCAAGCCGGTCAAGGTAACTCTCCCCGGCCCTATGACCACGGCCGACACCCTGGCCGACGAGCACTACGGGGACCGCCAGACCCTGGCCGCCGAGATCGCCAGGGTGCTCAACGAGGAGGCGTTGGAGTTGGCCGAAAACGGCTGCGATATCGTCCAGTTCGATGAACCGTGTTTTAATATCTATCTCGACGCGGTTGAAGACTGGGGCATCCGCAGCCTGGAGGCTGCGGCCCAGGGGGTCAGGGCTAAAATCGCGGTCCATATCTGTTATGGCTACGGCATTCCTCAGGTGGTCGAGTGGAAGAGCCATAACACGGACTGGAGTCATTACGGACGGACGCTGCCCCTGCTGCAGACCAGCGCCATTGACATGATCTCGGTCGAGTGCGCCGCTTCGGGGGTCGACCCCTCGGTCCTGGCCCTGGCTCGGGGCAAGGACCTGATGGTTGGGGTGATTGATGTTGGGACCGAAGAGATCGAAACCCCGCAGACCGTCGCGTCCCGCATTCGCACCGCCCTGCAATATGTCGAGCCACAGCACCTCTATCCGTGTACCGACTGCGGAATGATTCCGCGCTCGCGGATTGCAGCCCGGGGAAAGATGAAGGCTCTGGCAGACGGGGCGTGGCTGGTCCGCTCGGAACTGAGCGGCTAGAGGGCAGGCGAGGGAAACAGTGGGCTATTTACGTGAACTTTTCGGCAGCAGCCCGTTGCTGATGGGCGCGGTTCTCGGCGTCGTCATTGCCGCAATGATTATTTTCTTTGCCGAGCGGGGGCGCTCCTAGGCCAGACCGTTGGCACGGCCCCTCCCCCCGGCCGGGAAGAGGGACACGGGCATCAGTCTTCAATGCCGAGCCGTTGCTTGCCCTCGGCCGAGATCATCTCCGGTCCCCAGGCCGGCTCCCAAACGACCTGCACGTCGGCCTCTTCGACCCCTGGCAGACCCTCAATCCGGTGCTGGGCATCCATGGCAATGGCCGGGCCCATGCCACAGCCAGGCGCGGTCAGCGTCATCTTGACCTCGACCTTGTTCTCGCCACTGGGCAGCGGTTGCAGCTGCATGTCGTACACCAGCCCTAGGTCCACAATATTGACCGGAATCTCCGGATCGTAGACATTCTTGAGGGCAGCCCAGACCTGCTCTTCGCTGAGCGTGCCGTCACCCGCCTCTTGACTGGTTTCTGTTTTGGCGTTGGGCTGTTTGCCGATCGCGTCGGCATCCGCGTCAGACACCCGGTATAAGCCGCCCAGGGTCGGCAGCTGCAGGGTATAGGTGTCGCCCAGGGCCTGGGTAATCACGCCCGGCGTCCCCTTGGGGATGATGACGGTCGTTCCCTGAGGGATCTGTACGACTTCACATTCTCTCTGAAACTCGATTTCTTCGTAGCTCATCGGCTCTTCCTTTCGTCTGCAGGTTGTCTAATCTAGACAGGTAAGGTCTATGATGTCAATTCAGACGGCTCAGGTGCATCTGGGGTCTGCTCTGGCTATGGAAGCTTAAGCCGACGCGTCGGGCAGAGTCGGCGGCAGATTTCTCTCTTTTCCACGGCGAAGGCGGCTCAGGCTGTGATTTGGACGTGGTGCTTCGGCACCTGGTCGAGCCTATCGGCCAGGCGATCCTGTTCCCTCTCCAGATCGTACTGGCTCTGAAGTCCCATCCAGAACTCTGCCGAGTTGTCAAAGAAACGTGAGAACAGCAGGGCCGTCTCCGCGGTGATGGATCGCTGGCCGTGAACGATCGCACGAGGTCTGGGGCGTGTCCGTGCTGTCAGTAGGAAACGCAGGACTTACTCACGGAACAACCTCACAGCGTATCTGCCGGAAGTGATGGTCCAGCGTCAATGCGCGCCGAATACACAACTCTCGCATCACTGCAAAGCTACAGCAGTCGGTGAAGGAGAAGTTTTTGTCCCGATACCGGAAGAAGAGCGTTCGCGCCCGCTCTCTTCGCGGCTCGTTAATGGACTCAATCCGCAGGCGGGTCGATCCGTTGATTTGCAGCCACCATGCTTCAGCCGCATCAAGTCCGAGGCGAAACCGGATGGTGGTCAGCGTCTCGTCAATCACGTAGTCGGTCGTTGTCAGCACGCCTCCCGACAACAGCCATTGGTCCCGCGCTTCCCGGACAGCCGAACCTGCAGTATCGCGGCTATCCGCAGCCGCAACCCACGCGGCCGTGTCCACGAACATTTGTCTCACCGGTACAGCACCTCGTCATGCCGGGTAGCGGCGTCTCCCGATTCAGACGCGCCAACAGCCGGAGCCTGGTACAGCGGGTCCGATTCCAGAGGTGTGCTGTCAAGCGAGGGATTGCCAACCGGTACGATGTCGAAGGCCGGGCGACTGCGGTACAACACGGTGAAGCGCTCCCCCTGTCGCACTTTTTTGACAACGTCCTGCAAGCGCCCTCGGAGCTGTTTGGCACTGATCATTTCAGGCATAGTCAGGCCCCCTTCAAGTTTGACTCAAGATGATCTTTACCTGAGTGCGATACAAGTGTCCAGGAATTGCCAGCTGGTCCTCATGCTGGAGAAGTCACGGTGCAGTTACGGTACTTGCCGGCGGTAATGGCCGGCTTCAATGAGGCCCAGGCGTGTCCGCCTGGGATATATGGGCCGAGCCGTGCATAGACTTCTTCGCGGTCGACCTCCCCGCTTCAATGAGGCCGGAGCGCAGCTGCCCCGGAAACAGCCAGGATGGCAAACAAGGCCAACTGCTGTTCATGGGGCTTCAATGAGGCCGGAGCGCCAGCGCCCCGGAAATAGCCGCTGTAGATGTCCTTGTCCAGTTCGGATTCTCTCAGTATTCTGCGAGTGGTACCGGCAAAATTGCCTTTACCAGAGCGCTCGCAATGATCGAAATGTCTGAACTGGAGAGGTTTCAATTACGTGGCTCTGGCTCCTGCGACGGCTGTGACAAGCCGCGGGCTTTCCACACGTAGTACACGACCGGGTAGACGAGCAGGGTGACCAGGCCGGAGGTGACGATGCCGCCGACCAGCGGCGTTGCAATCCGCTTCATGACATCAGCTCCCGCGCCAGCACTCCACATGATGGGCAGAAGCCCGATCACATCGGTCGCTATTGTCATCAGAATCGGTCGAACCCGTTTCACCGCTCCGTCCGTGATGGCTTCGACAAGAGCACTGCGGTCGGTGAGCAAGCCGCGCTTGCGGTAGTCTGTGTAGGAAAGGTCCAGGTACAGCAGCAGTACGATGGCGGTCTCGGCGTGGAGCCCGGCCAGGGCGATGACGCCAACCCACACGGCGATGCTGAGGTTGTAATCGAGGATGTACAGCAGCCAGATTGCCCCGGTCAGGGCGAACGGCACGCCGAACAGCACGAAGAGCGTTTCGGTGGCGGAGTTGGTGTTGAGGTAGATGAGAATGAAGATCAGCAGCAGGGTCAGCGGAATGACATAGCCGAGGCGCTGCTGGGCGCGCTGCATGTACTCGTACTGTCCGCTCCAGGCCAGAGTGTAGCCGACAGGCAGCGCTATGCGGTCGGCAACGGCGTGCCGGGCGGCCGTGACGTAGCTCCCGACATCGGTATTGCGGATGTCGATGTAGACCCAGGCGTTCGGCCTGGCGCCCTCAGTCTTGATACTCGGCGGGCCGACAGTGTAGCGCAGGCTGGCCAGGCGTCCCAGCGGAATCTGCGGACCGGCCGGGGTCGGAACCAAAACTGAGCGCAGAGCCGGCAGGTCATCCCGCAGCTCTCGGCTGTAGCGCAAATTGACCGGATAGCGCTCGAGCCCTTCGACGGTGGTCGTAATATTCATACCGCCGATGGCGGTCTGGATCACCTGCTGCACGTCATCGACCGTCAGACCGTAGCGGGCGATGGCCCCGCGGTCGATCTTGAAGTCGAGATAGTTGCCACCCATCACCCGCTCGGCGTACACGCTGCGTGTTCCGGGCAGCTCCCGGATGACGGCCTCAATCTCCTGGCCCAGCCGCTCCAGCTCGGCCAGGTCAGGACCGGCGATCTTGATCCCGACCGGCGTCTTGATGCCGGTCGAGAGCATGTCGATTCGGGCCTCAATCGGCATTGTCCAGGCGTTCGTCAGCCCGGGGACCTGGATCGCGGCATTCAACTCCTGGGTGAGTTTTTCGGGAGTCATGCCGGCCCGCCACTCGCTCTGCGGCTTGAGCATGATCGTGGTTTCGATCATCGACAGCGGCGCGGGATCGGTTGCCGAGTCGGCCCGGCCCACCTTGCCGAAGACCTTGTCCACCTCGGGGAAGGTTTTGATGATGCGGTCGGTCTGCTGCAAGAGTTCGCGGGCCTTGGTGATCGAGATGCTCGGCAGCGTCGTTGGCATGTAGAGCAGGTCGCCTTCCCACAGCCGGGGCATGAACTCTGAACCAAGTCGGGAGAAGGGCACAAAGCTCACCGCCAAGGCCACAAATGCGACAGCCAGGGCGGAGGACTTGAAACGTAAGACGAAGCTCAGGACCGGCCGGTATACGTAGATGAGCAAGCGGCTGATCGGGTTTAGGTCCTGAGGCAGAATCCTGCCCCGCACGCAGTAGCCGACCAGAACAGGAACCAGGGTCACCGACAGCAGGGCCGCAGCCGCCATGGCGTAGGTCTTGGTGAAGGCGAGCGGCTTGAACAGCCGTCCTTCCTGAGCCTCCAGGGTGAACACGGGCATGAAGGAGACCGTGATCACGAGTAGGGCAAAGAACAGCGAGGGACCGACTTCCTTGGCCGAGGCGGCAATAATCTGCCAGTGAGGGCGTCGCTCCCGGTCTCGTGCCAAGTGGGCGTGGGCATTCTCGACCATCACGATACCGGCGTCGACCATGGTGCCGATCGCAACGGCGATGCCGCCGAGCGACATGATGTTGACGCTGAGCCCCTGGAAGAAGATCGCGATGAAAGCGATCAGGATGCCGACCGGCAGGCTGATGATGGCGACAAGTCCGCTCCGCATGTGGAACAGAAAGAGCAGGCACACCAGACCGACGATCAGGAACTGCTGGCTGAGGCTGGTCCGCAGGCTGGCGACCGCGCGGTCAATCAGCGCCGTGCGGTCATAGGCGACCGCAATCTCAACGCCCTGGGGCAGACCGGCTTTGAGCTGCTCCAGCTTGGCCTTGACGGCGCGGATGACCCGCAGGGTGCTTGCCCCGTAACGCACGACGATAATGCCGCCCACGGTCTCGCCCTCGCCGTTCCATTCGGCCAGCCCGCGGCGCGTCTCCGGGCCCACACCGACCCGCGCCACATCTTGCAGCAGGATCGGCGTTCCGCTGCGGTCCACACCCAGGGCGATTTTGCGCAGGTCGTCCTGAGACTCAAGGTAGCCGAGGCCGCGGATCATGAACTCCTTCTCCGCTACTTCGAGCAAGCGTCCTCCCACGTCGCTGTTGCTGTGTTGCACCGCGGTCCGAATCGTGGAGATGGAGATGTCGTAGGCCCGAAGCCGGTTCGGATCGACGCTGATCTGGTACTGCCGGACAAATCCTCCGACGCTGGCGACCTCTGAGACGCCCGGGACGCTGGTCAACTCATACTTGAGGAACCAGTCCTGGATCGAACGCAGCTCGCTCAGGTCGTGACGGTCAGACTTCAAGGCATACATGAAGGCCCAGCCGGCACCCGTGGCGTCGGGACCGAGCCGTGGCGCGACTCCCGGCGGCAGCTGCCCGGAGACGGAATTCAGGTATTCGAGGACGCGGCTCCTGGCCCAGTACAGGTCGGTCCCGTCCTCAAAGATGATGTAGACAAAGGAAAAGCCGAAGAACGAATAGCCCCGCACGACTTTGGCGAACGGCGCGGCGAGCATCTGCGTCGTCAGTGGATAGGTGACCTGATCTTCGACAATGCGCGGCGCCTGGCCCGGGTACTCGGTGTAGATGATGACCTGGACGTCGGACAGGTCGGGCAGGGCGTCGAGCGGCGTTCGTAACAGCGCAGAGACGCCGGCCGCCGCGACAAGCAGACCGAGGAGCACCACCAGGAAGCGGTTGGTGATTGACCAGTCAATGATGCGCCCACACATCGCCCACCTCCTCAGTGATGATGCTGAGTCGGCGCCGAAGCCGGTGCGGACTGCTCGGGGGCGCCGTCGTTCAGCAGCTGTGAGATAGCGGCCTTAAGATTGCTGTCGGAGTCAATCAGAAACTGTGAGGAGACCACGACCGCCTCGCCGGGGGAGAGCCCGGCGGTGACCTCCTGCATGTCACCGCCCGCCATGCCCAGCTTGACCTCACGGGGCTCAAACACGCCGCCACCCTTGGCGACGATGACGACCGCTCGTTCCCCGCTGTGCAGGACAGACTCGGCCGGCGCTATCACCGCCCGGGCCGACCCGGCCGCCTGGGCGGAGACCGTGACGTACATCATCGGCCTCAGGCGGAGGCCCGGGTTGGCAACCTCGACAAAGGCGGTCAGGGTCCGCGTGTGCTGGTTGACGGCCGGACGAAAGAAGAGAATCGTGCCGTCCCAGCGCCGCCCCGGAAACGCGTCGACCTCGATCAGCACCCGCTGGCCTTCACGCACATGGCGTACATCGTTTTCGTAGAACTCGGCTTTGGCCCACAGCGTAGCGTGGTCGGCAATCTTGAGGACGGTCATGCCCGGGCTGAGTTTCATGCCCTCCAGGGAATCGCCCATCTTGTCGACAATAAACCCGGAAGAGGGTGAGAAGAAGCGGACCGTGCGGGTAACCGCTCTCGAAGCTCCGAGCGTGTCGATCTGCTCCTCGGTGATATCCCAGTAGCGCAGGCGTTCCCGGGCCGCTTCGAGCAGAGACTCGGCGCGGGCGACGGCCTCAGGGTAGGCCCTGTTTTGCCGCAGCCGCTCGACATAGTCCATGGCCGCCAGGTACTCACGCTGCGTCGTGAGCAACTGCGGGCTGTAGATCTCGAACAGCAGGTCGCCTTTCTCGACCAGTTCACCGACGTTGTTGACGCGCGCTTTCTCGATCCAGCCCTCGAATTTCGTGTTGACGGACACGAGCTTTTCTTCGTTGTGGGCCAGGACGCCGACGGTGCGAATCGAGACCGGCAGCGCACCGGTCGTGACCGGTGTCGTCCGCACCGCAAAGTTCTGCAAGAAGCCCCGGCTGACCCGAACCCCACCATTTTGTGGGGCTTGGTCTTCATAGACCGGAACGAGGTCCATGCCCATGGGTGACTTGCCCGGTTGGTCGGAGGTGTAGTTCGGGTCCATCGGGGCGCGCCAATACAGAATCTTCCGCTCGCCTGGGGCCGGTGCGGTGTGAGGGGGCGCACCCCGCAGCGCGTCAAGCCGCTCCCAGCCGAGCAGGGCCGACGCGCCGACTCCGAGGCCAACACCAACGAGCAGCAATACAAAACCGCTAAGCCTTGTCATGGTCTTTCCTCCGGGAAGGCCGACCCGATGGCACGTTCCATCTCGGCCAGGGCCTGCATGTAATCGGTTTCCAGACGCGCCAAGCCGAGCCGAACCTCAAGCAGGACCTCCTCGCTGTCCAGCAGTTCGAGCACCCCGGTCGTTCCGGTGGCATACGCCTCCTCGGTCGAGCGCAAAGCCTGTTCGGCCTGGGGCAGCAAGGCTCTCTCAAAGAGGGCGATCTGTTCATCGGTCATGCGCAGCCGGACCCCAACCGAACGGACAGCGGCGTCAACCGTGTTGACCACGTTGTGGTAGACGGCCTTTGCCGCCGCAACCCGCTCGCTTGCCTCCTGCACTCCTGCGTCGTACTTCGAGCGGAAGAGGGGAAGGGTGAGGCTGAGGCTCAGGCTGTACACGTCTTTGCCGTTGCCGGGGGGTCGATTCAGTCCCGCTCTGGGCCGGCTGCGAACGTTTCCCCAACTGGCGCCCAGGGTGAAGTCGGGCCAGTACTGGCGTCGGGCCAGCTGCACGCCGCTCTGCCTGCTCTCGATCCGCAGCACGGCCTCCCTCACTTCGGGTCTGTTGGCGCGTCCGATTGCAGACAGCCGGTCGCTGTCGATGTGCACGACTGGCCGGTCAACGGGGCGGCCGGTTGGAATCGAGGTGTGGACCGGTCGGTCGCACAGCGCATTCAGCCCAGCCTCAAGCTCAACTCGTTGGCGCAGAAGTTCCTGCCGACGGTTCAGAACCTGGGTGATTTCAGCCTGGAGCTTGACGACCGCCTGCTGCAGGCCGACCCCCTGAGCGTAGCGTGCCTGAGCCAGGGTTTCATAATGGCGCAGGAGCTGCTCTTGTTCGGCAGTGATGCCGAGCGCTTGATCAATATAGCCGAGGTCGTAGTAGGCCAGTTTGATCTGGCGGACCAACTCGGCCCTGTTTTGCTGGTAGAGCGTATCACGGACGCCGGCCTGCTTGGCAGCAATCTTGCCCCGGTCCGACAGCTTGCCGAACCAGGGGAACTTCTGGCTTAGCGCGACGACTGTTGTCTGCGGACCGACCCGGGTCTCCGGGGACCGCGCGTGTTGCGTGACCGCCAGGCTCGGATCCGGCAGGGCGGTGACCTGGGCAACGCGCAACTGGGCGGCCTGAGCGTCCAGCAAGGCTTGGCGGAGCTGCGGATTGCTCTCAAGCGCTTGCTCGACCAGAGCGGCCAGCGTCGGATCGTTATTGGTCGCATAGGCCGGCGTGTCAGCCCGCGCCAGGCCGAGCGCCGGCAGGAACAGCCACGTGCAAAAGTAGAGCAGCACTCCCTTCTTCATTCCCTTCCTCCAGTGTGGAACGGACTCGCCCGGGTCCCTGGGGACTCCGAGCGTGGCCTGAAAGTGGGCAGGCGTACTCGAACCGCAGGTGGACGAAGTCTGGGTGGTTCGAGCCGACTCAGATGAAGGGCGGCCTAGATGAGGAAAGTTTGGTGTCGGACGTACAGGGGCGGGCTGCGGTCAGGCCAGCGCGCAAGCGCGAGAAGGCCGACTCCCGGTCCGTCGCTGGCAGGTGGGTCGGCGACGGCTGACGGGGAGGGGGAGACGAGTTGGTAGTGCTGAACGGCAGGCTGCTGGGAAAGCGTGGCCGGGGTGCCGGTCAAGACACACAGCAGGTCGCACAGCGTTGTATGATTCCTGGCGTGGGTGCGCGAATCGTCACAGCAGTCGTGGGCTTCCTCGGCCTGCGCACCGAGCGTGATGGGCGCACAGGGGACGGCGCCCACAAGCAGGGCGAGTGAGACAACTACGATCCTGATGGCAATCCGTGTCTTCACCAGTAGTCTGCCGCTCCGGTTTCTTAGGATACTAAGAAGCCTAGCACCATGCCGATTCCGGGCGCAAGTCAGCTCTTGTCCCGAAATTCCTTGAAGGCCACCCGGACCAGATCGGGACGGTCTTCCTGAACATAGTGGCCGCTGCGCAGAATGACCGAGATGTCCGAATTGGGGATGTCTTCGTCGAGCTGGCGGCCGACCTCAAGCGGGACGATGGCGTCGTGTGGCCCCCAGACCAGCAGGGTGGGGACGGTCATTTGAGACAGTTGAGGGGTGATTTCTCCTTCGAGGACCGACTCGGCGTCAAACTCCCGGATAAACTTTCGCAGGCTGAGCCGCGCTCCGGGATCGTCCTGATAGGGCGCCAGATAGGGTCTGAGGGCGATATCGCTCATCTTTTCCTGAGCCTCCACCCCGGCCCGGAAGAGACGTTTGAGAAACCAGTCGCCGGTCAACAGCTGGCCGAGCCCGGGCAAGCCCAGCAGACGGACGTTGAGCGTCGGGCTGGCGTCGTACAGCGGGGCGCCGACCAGAATCAGCTTGCGGACTGCCCCCGGGTTGCGGACCGCGTGCAGGGCGACGATCAGGGCTCCGGCTCCCTGACCCCCAAGGATGGGATTCTCCAGGTTGAGTTCTTGCAGAAAGGCGTCGAGCTGGGAGACATAGGTCTCGATATCGTAGCGCCGATCCTGGGGCTTTTCCGAATAGCCGAAGCCCATCAGGTCGAGGGTATAGACGGTCGTACCATAGGTCAGGCCCGGGATGATATTGCGCCACACGTAGGACGAGGCGCCAAGCCCGTGTAACAAGACCATCGGTCGGCCTAAGCCCTGTTGATCGTAGTGCAGGGCTACCCCGTCGATGTCGATGTATTTTTTGTCCGGGTATTTATCCTGGAGCGCCGCGCCGGATAAGCTGGGCTGCGAGCCGCAGGCCGACAGCAGCACGGTCACGGTTAACAGCCCCGCCTTCAGCCACATGAACTCTTGCATACGTCTACTCACTTTCTCGGTCGCTTCCTCAAAACCGGCAGTAGTCCCGAAGTTTGACACGCCCGAACCGGACGCGCACAATGACGCCGGTCGAGTTTCACGCACTGTAGCCGTGCGCAGGGATTTCGACAAGACTGATTAAGGAGGAAAACATGGCCCAACACGAGCTGTTTGACATGATGGCCTCGACCCGCAGCATGCGCCGTCTGAAACCCGATCCGGTTCCCGACGCGCTCATTTACCAAATCCTGGACGCCGGGATTCGGGCGCCGAGCGGCACCAATACCCAGAACTGGCGTTTCGTGGTGGTCAAAGACCCGGACATCAAAAAACAGGTGGCCGCAGTCTACCAGAAAGGCTGGGCTCAGGTTGAGGACATGTACGCGGACCGGCCCGGACCCGAACACATGGAAGACACAAAATTTCGGCGGCTGATCAGCGCCGCCGCCTATCTGGCCCAGAACATGGCCGAGGTGCCGGTCCTGCTGTTCGCCTGTCTCAAAGAACGACCCATGCCGCCGGAGTTGGCGGCCAGACTGGCCCGCCTGTCCGGTTCGAGTATCTATCCTGCCGTCCAGAACATGTTGCTGGCGTGTCGGGCCCTGGGACTCGGTGCCACCCTGACGACAGTTGCCTCGCTCCACGAAGAAGAAATCAGGACCGTCTTGAAGCTGCCCGAGGACATTTCGACCTATGCCCTGCTGCCGATCGGCTATCCCATGGGCCGATTTGGGCCGGTGACGCGTGTGCCGGCTGAGGAGGTGACCTGTGTCGATCAGTGGGGCACGCCCCTCAAAAAGGGCTGAGGAGGGGTTGGCCGGGCCGGTAACGGTTAGCCGTTTTATCAGTCGTCTTGGTTGTTCCGGCTCAGCAGGGTGGTAATCGCCCACTCATAGCCGTCGGTTAGCGCCATCCAGGCCGAGGCGAGCAGGTCGCGCGACGTGCGCATGGTGCTCCACCGCTGTTGCCCGTCGCTGAATTTCATGATCGACACCACCTCGGCGGCGGTGCCCTGTCCACCCCGATGGGTGTACAACTCAACGAGCTGTACACCCTTGATCATCGGAAAATAGTGGAGCAAGACCCGACGCAGCGCCGAGTCCAGGGCCTGGACGCCGCCCACGCCCTGAGCGGCTTCAATCTTCTCCTGGCCGTTCACCTCGATAACAACCACCGCGTCTATGGCCCGGCGCCCTTCCCATTCCTCGTCAACCACGCGCCAGCGGACGATTTCAAACGGTGGACGGTAGTGCGGATCCTGCCGCCAGCGGGCCACGTCCTGCGAGGCCTGGGGGGCCGTGGCGGCGTCAAAAAAGTCTTCAGCTGGTTCTTGTTTTTGTGCCATGCAGACTTTCTGTATGTTTGTGGTAGGAGATACTTACCATACAAGGAGTGTTAGACCTCGCCCAGGGTGTCCCAGTGAATTTCCCAGAATTGGGGCAGGGGCGGGGAAAATTCGAAGTGCCCGCCAAAGCACGCAAAGCTGGGTTGGTGGGATAAGCGCTCGCGCAGCAGGTGGAGATAGTCCTCGAGCTCCTGCTCGGTCGGGTCCCCTGCTGCGTTGCTGACGGGGGGGGACCCGATATCCATGCGCCTGCGCTGGCCACACTTTTGACAACTGATATCCACGTGCATAGGCTCCCCTGGATTTGCTGGCCTGAACCAGATACATAGTACTGCCTACATGACTCCAAAGGAGGCTGCAAGCGCATGCCGTTGGTCACATTTGTGAAGCAAGAGCTGAGTATCGAGGTGCCCGAAGGGGCGAACCTGCGGGACGTCGCGCTGGAGAACAAGATTGACCTGTACGCGTTCCCGGATAGCCTGCTCAACTGCCGCGGGCGCGGCCTGTGCGGCACCTGCCGGGTACAGGTCGACGACCATCGGGCTCTGTCCGAACGCACCATAACGGATGAAAAAAAGAACGGCTGGGAGGGGAAAACCTATCGCCTGGCCTGCCAGTCGCAAGTGCTCGACGATGTGTCGGTTGTCACCAGTCCGCGTCGCATTCGGGGCTGGATGGACCATTCGACCTACGCCACAATGAAGAAACAAGGCGCCTGAGTGCTCAAGCCCCAACCACTACATCTTGTGGGCTGGTCGGTTCCCTTGTCAAAGGGATAGCGCTTTGATATGAAAAGCCATGCTCGTAGCGGCAAGCCTAGTCAGAACCGAAAGCCCATCTCTCTTCTGCTGAGATGGGCTTTTTTGCATGCGCCAGCCTGTGAGGAGCCCAGCTATGCTACCTGCCGAGATTCCAGAAGGACTCACCTTTGACGATGTGTTGCTGTTGCCGGCGGCGTCCGACTTCATGCCCAAAGACGCGGATGTCTCGACCGCACTGACCCGCCGGATCAGCCTCAACGCCCCGCTGGTCAGCGCGGCCATGGATACCGTGACCGAGTCGCGGGCGGCGATCGCCATGGCTCAGGCCGGCGGCATCGGCATCATCCACCGCAATCTAAGCATCCATGCCCAGGCCGAAGAGGTCGGCAAGGTCAAAAAGCACGAAAGCGGGATGATCACCAACCCGATTACGGTGCGCCCCGACCAGCCGATCGCCCAGGCCCAGGAGATCATGGAGCGGTTTCGTATTTCGGGCCTGCCGGTGACCGAGAACGAGACCCTGGTCGGTATTCTGACCAACCGGGATCTGCGTTTTGAGAAACGCCTTGACCGCCTGGTGGCCGAGGTCATGACCAAGGACCGCCTAGTCACGGCCAAACCCGGTATCAGCCTCGAAGACGCCAAAGAGATCCTCCATCGCCACCGGATTGAGAAGCTGCTGGTCATTGACGAGCACATGCACCTCAAGGGCCTGATCACGGTCAAGGATATCGAGAAGACCAGCCAGCACCCGCTGGCGTGTAAAGACCCGTTTGGCCGGCTGCGGGTCGGTGCGGCGATTGGAACGGGTGAGGATCGAGAGGCGCGTGCCGAATCCCTGGTGACGGCCGGGGTTGACGTGGTGGTCATCGACACGGCCCACGGCCATACCCGGAGTGTGATTGAGACCCTCGGCATGCTCAAGCGGACCTTTCCGGGGATAGAGGTCGTGGCCGGCAATGTGGCCACCGCAGAGGGCACCCGCGATCTGATTGAAGCCGGCGCCGACGCGGTCAAGGTCGGTATGGGACCGGCCTCAATCTGTACCACCCGGGTCGTATCGGGCGTTGGCGTGCCGCAGCTGATGGCGATTACCAAGAGCGTCCGGGTGGCCGAAGACGCCGGCGTGCCGGTGATTTCCGACGGCGGCATTCGTTTCTCCGGCGACATGGTCAAGGCGCTGGCTGCCGGCGCCCACGCGGTCATGATCGGCAGCCTGTTTGCCGGCACCGAAGAGAGTCCCGGCGAGACGATTCTGTACCAGGGCCGGACCTACAAGCTCTACCGCGGCATGGGCTCTTTGGAGGCCATGCGCGAACGGGAGGGCAGTCGTAACCGCTATTTCCAGGATGACGAAGAGAGCGCCACCAAGCTCGTGCCCGAGGGCATTGAGGGCCGGGTGCCGTATAAGGGCGGTCTGGGCATGATTATCGACCAGATGGTCGGCGGCCTCAAGGCCGGGATGGGCTACACCGGCTGCCGGACCCTGGCCGAGCTACGGACCAAGGCTCAGTTTGTCCGTGTCACCCCGGCCGGTCTGCGCGAGAACCATGTGCACGACGTGATTATTACCAAGGAAGCGCCCAATTACCGCATGGAGTAGGGGCGGATAGCGGCCCTCCAGCGTCATATGATTCTTATTCTTGACTTTGGCAGCCAATACACCCAGCTGATCGCCCGCCGCGTACGGGAAGCCCAGGTGTATTGCGAAATTCATCCCTACTCTGCGGCGGCCGAGGCCATCCGCCGGCTGCAACCCCAGGGCATTATCCTGTCGGGTGGGCCGGCCAGCGTGTATGAGGCCGACGCGCCCCGGCTGGCGGCGGCGGTGGTTGATACGCCGGTACCTTTTCTGGGCATCTGCTACGGCATGGGCGTCCTGCACCAGCTGGCCGGGGCCGAGATGGTCAGGGCTGAGCGGCGGGAGTTCGGGGCGGCTCGGCTGTTTGTCGATGATACGCGTGACCTGTTTGCCGGATTCTCCAGCACCGACTCCAGCCAGGTCTGGATGAGCCACGGCGATAAGTCCGAGCGCCTGCCGGCCGGCTGGTCGGTGCTGGCCCATTCGCCAAACTCGCCGATCGCAGCCTGCCGCGATACCTCGGGCCGCCTGTTCGGGGTGCAGTTTCATCCCGAGGTGGTGCATACCGAGCGTGGCCGCGAGGTCTTGCACAATTTCCTGTTTCGGGTGTGTGGCTGTCGGCCCGACTGGACCATGGAAGGCTTTGTGGAGCACGAGATTGCGCGCATCCGCCAGCAGGTCGGCGACGGTCGGGTAGTGTGCGGGCTGAGCGGCGGGGTCGATTCCGCAGTCGTAGCCGCCCTGCTCAGCCGGGCGATCGGTGAGCGCCTGACGTGTATCTTTGTTGATAACGGTCTGCTGCGCCAGGGCGAGGCCGAGCAGGTCGAGCAGACCTTCTCCGGTCTCGGAATCCGGCTGCGGTGTGTCAATGCGGCCGAGCGCTTTCTCAAGAACCTGGCCGGAGTTGAAGACCCGGAGCGCAAGCGCCGGATTATCGGTCACACCTTCATCGATGTCTTTGAGGAAGCCGCCCGCCCGCTGCGAGCCGACTTTCTGGCCCAGGGCACCCTGTACCCGGACGTGATCGAGTCGGTGTCGTTCAAGGGCCCGTCGGCCACCATCAAAAGCCACCACAACGTCGGCGGCCTGCCCGAGCGTATGCGGCTGGCCCTGGTCGAGCCCCTGCGCGAGCTGTTCAAAGATGAGGTCCGGGTGCTGGGGCGTATCCTGGAGCTGTCCGAGGAGATTGTTGGTCGTCAGCCTTTTCCCGGACCGGGCCTGGCCATTCGTATACTCGGGGCAGTCGAGGAATCGCAGCTGGCGCTCCTGCGCCGGGCCGACGCCATCGTCGATCAGGAAATCCGGGTGGCGGATTTCTACCACAAGATGTGGCAGACCTTTGCCGTCCTGCTGCCGGTCAAAAGCGTCGGGGTGATGGGCGATGCGCGAACCTATGAGAACGTGGTCGCCATCCGGGCGGTCGAGAGCGTAGACGGCATGACCGCCGACTGGGCCCGGCTGCCGCACGAGCTGCTGAATACCATAGCGAACCGCATCATCAACGAAGTCCGAGGCATCAACCGGGTGGTGCTGGATATTTCGTCCAAGCCGCCGGCAACCATCGAGTGGGAATGAGGAACCGCCGAGTGACGTCTGTCGAGCGACGCCCGAGCGGTGACGGAGGGGAAGTCGGAATGGGATTCGTTCATCTGCACTTGCATACCCAGTACAGCCTGCTGGACGGGGCCAACAAGGTCTCGAATCTGATGCCCCAGGTGGCAGCCTATGACATGCCGGCAGTGGCCATGACCGACCACGGCAATATGTTCGGTGCGGTCGATTTTTATCGCACCGCAGCCCAGCACGGGGTCAAGCCGATTATCGGCTGCGAGGTGTATGTCGCCCCCCACAGCCGCTTTGACAAAAACCTGTCGGGAGCCGACAACCAGGAGCACGGCGGCAACTTTCATCTGGTCCTGCTGGCCATGAATCTGGACGGCTACCGCAATCTGTGCCGTCTGGTCACGGCCGGCTACACCGACGGCTTTTATCGCAAACCCCGGATCGACAAGGCTCTGCTGCGCGAACTCAACAGCGGGATCATCGCCCTGTCGGGCTGCTTGAGCGGCGAGCTGGCGCGGACCATGCTGGGGAACCGCGAAAAGTCGGCGCGTGAGGTAGCCGAGGAATATGCGGCCATTTTTGACGAGCGATTCTACATCGAGATCCAGGCCAACCACCTGCCCCAGCAGGAACAGCTCAACCCGGCCCTGATCGAGCTGGCCCGCGAGCTGTCGCTGCCGCTGGTGGCCACCAATGACTGCCACTACCTGAACGCCGAGGACGCCGAAGCCCACGAGGTACTGCTGTGCGTCCAGAGCGGTAAGGTCATGTCCGACGACAAACGCTGGCGGCTGGGCACCGACCAGCTGTACGTCAAGTCGCCCGAGGTGATGCGCGCCGAGTTCGCCGACCATCCCCAGGCCGTTGACGCGACCCTTGATATTGCCGAGCGGTGCAATCTGGAGCTGTCGTTCGGCGAGTTCAAGTTCCCGGTCTTTGCCATTCCCGAGCATGAATCCCTGGAGCAGCACCTGGAGCGCGTCGCCCAGCAGGGACTGGAGGAGCGCCTGGGGCCGATCCGGGACGCCCATCCCGAATTCAGCTCGGAGGCCGAACAGGAGTACCGTGAGCGGCTGGCCTTCGAGCTCAAGGTGATCGGGGATATGGGCTTTGCCGGCTACTTCCTGATCGTGTCCGACTTCATTCTGTACGCCAAATCCCAGGGCATTCCGGTCGGTCCCGGCCGGGGGTCTGCGGCCGGCAGTCTGGTCGCCTACTGTCTGCAGATCACCGATGTCGATCCGATTCGCTACCAGCTGCTGTTCGAGCGTTTTCTCAACCCCGGCCGCAAGAGCATGCCGGATATCGACGTTGATTTCTGCTTTGAACGCCGGGACGAGGTGATCCAGTACATCAAGGACAAATACGGCTCGGACAAGGTCGCCCAGATCATTACCTTTGGCACGCTCAAGGGCAAACAGGCCATCAAGGACGTGGGCCGCGCCCTGGAGTTCTCGTTCGGCGAAACCGACCGGATGGCCAAGCTCTATCCGGCGCCCAAGCAGGGCAAGGATTTTCCGCTTGAGGCGGCGCTGGAGATGGAGCCGCGGCTGCGCGAGATTCGGACCACCGGCCAGCGCGAGGAGAAGCTGTTCACCTACTCGCTGAAGCTCGAGGGCTTGCTCCGCCACGCCTCCAAGCACGCCGCCGGTCTGGTTATCTCGCCGACCGCGCTGGTCGATCACCTGCCCCTGTTTGTGGATAAAGAGGGCAGCGTGCTGACCCAGTTTGCCGGGCCTGAGGTTGACGCTATCGGGCTGATCAAGTTCGACTTTCTGGGCCTGAAGACCCTGACCCTGCTGGCCAATACGGTCAGCCGGATCAAAAAGACCCGCGGCTGTGAGATCAATCTGAGCACCCTGCCGCTGGACGATGCGGCCACCTATCGCAGGCTGACCCACGGCGACACGGTCGGGGTCTTCCAGATGGAGGGCAGCGGCATCCGCAAGCTGATCACCCAGCTGAAACCCAGCTGCTTTGAAGACATTATTGCCGTCATCGCCCTGTTCCGACCCGGGCCCCTGGACAGCGGGGCGGCCGAGCAGTTCATCCGTCGCAAACACGGCAAGGAGCAGACAGTCTACCCCCACAAGCTGCTCGAACCGGTGTTGAAGGAAACCTACGGCGTCACCATCTACCAGGAGCAGGTGATGCAGATCGCCCAGGTTCTGGCCGGCTACTCCCTGGCCGACGCCGACTCCTTGCGCCGGGCCATGGGCAAAAAGAAAAAAGAGGTCATGCAGGAGGAGCGCGGCAAGTTTCTGGCCGGGGCCAAACACAACCGGATCCCGGAAAAAACGGCCAGCGAGATTTTTGACGCCATGGAAACCTTTGCGGCCTACGGCTTCAACAAGTCCCACGCCGCCGCCTACGCCTTTCTGTCGTATCAGACCGCCTATCTGAAAACCCACTTCCCCCACGAGTTCATGGCCGCGCTGATGAGCATCGAGATGGGCGATACCAGCAAGACGTATAAGAATATCGCCGACTGCCGCCTGCAAAACATCCCGGTCCTGCCGCCCGCCGTCAACGTCAGCGACGAGGGCTTTACGGTTGGCGAGGACAGCATTCGCTTTGGCCTGGGGGCGGTCAAGGGCGTGGGCTCGAAGGCGATTGAGGTCATCTGCCAGGCTCGCCAGGACGGACCGTTTGAGGACTGGTACGACTTCAACCGACGGGTGCAGGGACCGCAGGTCAATAAACGGGTCATGGAAAGCCTGATCAAATGTGGTGCGCTCGACTCTTTCGGTCTGCCACGGGCCCAGCTGCTGGCCGGCTGTGAGACGGCCATGAAGTGGGCCGAGTACGAGGCGCGGGGGGCGAACAGCGCCCAGATGGGCTTATTTGCAGCCAGTGGCGGCAAGGATCCGACCCGGCCCGAGCTGCCGCAGGTGGTCGAGTGGTCGGAGGACGAGCAACTCAACCACGAGCGCGAAATCCTGGGCTTCTTCATTACCGGCCATCCCCTTGACCGCTACGAGAGCCGCCTGCATGGGGTGGTGTCGCTGACCACCGCCATGATAAAAGGCCGCGCCCACCAGGAGAAGGTGCGCCTGGCCGGGATGGTCCAGACGCTCAAGCTGAAGAACAATAAAAAGGGTGACCGTTACGCCACGTTCACGCTGGAAGACAAGGCTGGGGTGGTGGAGGTGATTGTCTGGCCCGAAGCCTATCGCAAGTATGAGCAAAGTCTGCACGCCGACGAGCCGATCTGTCTCAGCGGTGCGCTCGATGTGGACGAAGACCGCTGTCAGATTATCGCCGATGAGCTGGTGCCGCTGGAATCGGTGGCCAAAGACGAGGTCAGCCAAGTCCATATTCAGGTCCCGTCCGATGTCACGACCAGAGAGGATCTGCTGGCCCTGCGGGCGGTGCTGACCCAGCACCAGGGGGGCTGTCCGGCCTTTTTACACCTGCTGCGGCCCGATCACCGCGAGACGGTTATCGCCCTGCCCCAGGCCTTGTGCGTTGCCCCGACCCGGGCCATGCTGTCGGCGGTCGAGGATGTCTTTGGCAGTGGGGTGGCGTCGTTCCGCTGAACCGCTGAACTGGTCCGGGCTATGGCGCGCATCCGCAACGCTGACCGTCGTCAACACCGGGCTGTGGCCGGGCCCGAGCGCGCCGTGCTGGTCGGTGTTGAAGCGGGGACGAGCGCGCCCGGCGGCACCCTTCGACTCGACGAGTCCTTGGACGAACTGACCCGGTTGAGTCATACGGCCGGCCTGGAGGTGGCCGGTCAGGTGCGCCAGGTGCTGCGCAACGGTGTGCAGCCGGCCTCGTATATCGGCAGCGGCAAGCTGGCCGAGGTCCAGCAGCTGAGCGTCGCCACGAACGCCACTGTCGTCATTTTTGACGACGACCTGTCCCCGGCCCAGCAGCGTAATCTCGAAAAAATCTTGCGTCTCAAGGTTGTGGACCGCAGCCAGCTGATTCTGGATATCTTTGCCCAGCGCGCCCAGAGCCAGGCCGGGAAGTTGCAGGTCGAACTCGCCCAGCTCGAGTATCTGCGCCCACGCCTCACCCGCCAGTGGACGCACCTCTCGCGACTCGGTGGCGGGCTGGGCAGCCGGGGGCCGGGAGAAGCCCAACTCGAGGTTGACCGGCGGCGGATTCGAGAGCGCATTGCCACCCTGCGCCGGCGTCTGCGGGAGGTCGAGCGGACGCGCGGTCTCCACCGTCACGAGCGTGCCCGTGTGCCCTTTCCGTGTCTCGCCCTCGTCGGCTATACCAACGCCGGAAAATCGACCCTGATGAACGCCCTGACCCGGGCGCAGGTATTGGTCGAAGACAAACTCTTCGCCACCCTGGACCCGACCAGTCGCCGCCTCGACCTGCCCGGCGGGCAGACCGTGCTGGTGACGGATACGGTTGGCTTTATCAACAAGCTGCCCCACCAGCTCATTGACGCGTTCACGGCCACCCTCGAAGAAGTGCGGACGGCCGACCTCCTGTTGCACGTGATTGACGCCAGCCACCCGCGCTGCCTGGAGCAAAAGACGGTCGCCGAGCGGGTGCTGGAAGAGATCGGGGTGGCCCACATCCCGACCTTGACCGTCTGGAATAAGCTGGACCGGCTGCCGGCCGAGCCCCCCGAAGACGTGGTGTGGCCCGGGTTTGGAGCGACTCAGGCGCCGACGGCCAGTGGCGTCGGAGGCGAGACCTGCTTTGGCATCTCGGCCCTGAGGGGAGCCGGTACTGCGGCGCTGCTCGGGGCTATCGCGCGCCGTCTGGAACGGAAGCGGCGCGTGCTGCGGCTGGAGCTGCCCCTGGACGCTGGACAGCTCCTGGATTTTCTGCACACAAATGGCACGGTGGTGGAACAAACGTATACGAACACGAGCGTCCGGCTGACCGTCCGGGTGTCGGCCAAGGTGGCCGGACAGCTCCGCAAGAGGCTGGCCGCAACCGGGCTGGCCGGACAGAAGCTGAACGCGTGAATACAAGCTCGTCCTTCTCCATAGAGCTGCGCCACCCTCGGGTCTTGCCCAATCTGATCACCGCCCTGCGTGTCCTGGCCATTCCCGTGCTGCTGTTTTTGCTGATCCGCGAGCGCTACGCGGCCGCGCTGAGCACCTTTGTCTTTGCCGGCCTGACCGACTGGCTGGACGGACAAGTCGCGCGCTATGTGGGTAGTGACGCTGAAGAATTCGGCAAGCGCTTTGACGCCCTGGCCGATAAAGCCCTGGCCGGCAGCAGCCTGGTCATGCTCACGCTGGTCGGCGGCGTACCGATGTGGCTGACCTGTCTGGTGGTGGGCCGGGATGTGGCCCTGGTCGGCGGCTTTGGCCTCATCTTTCTGTGGACGGGCCGAACGATTCGCACCAAGCCGAGCCGGGTTGGCAAGTGGGGGACGTTTTTCGTGCTGGTGACGGTCAGCATGGCGCTGGTTGAACTGTTGTCGCCGCACTGGCTGCCTGGCCTGCTGGTCTGGACGGTCTGGGGGCTGGCCGGAGGGGCGACTGTTGTCTCGGGCGTGCAGTACGGCTGGCGGACTGTCGCCTGGCTGTGGGGCCGGGAGGAGGACTGAGATGGGTTGCGGCGCCTCCACGGCTGCGCATGCTTGTACGCCAGCCTCAGGATTGCTATATGGGGGCTGCCCTACGGTCTGTAACGAGTTGGGACTGACCGGGTCGGATGAGGGATAGGGGGAGATCGTGATTCGGGTGTTTCCGTGTGTTGAGAATACCAAACTCATGGAACTCTTCCGCAAGGGGGTAGAGGGCCAGTGGTCGGCGTCGGTGATCGACTGGGACCAGCCGCTGGGCCTCGACAAGGCTGAGCAGCGCGCTTTCGCCCACGTGTTGACCCCCGTCTACCTGGGCGAGCAGACGGCGATGGTCGGAGCGAGTTCGGTCATCCCGCAATTCTTCGCCACCCATCAAACCGAGGCTCAGCTCTATCTTTCGACTTTTCTGCTTGACGAAGCGCGCCACTTCGAGACGATCACCCGTTTTTACAACAAGATGGGCCTCCGTCCGCTGGAGGTTCGCGATCTGAAAGTCATGTTTCGCTATCAGGCCCGGCTGTTTCAGTCGCGTGACAAGGTTGAGTGGCTGTGGGGCATTTTATTGAGCGATATCCTGGCCCGTCATTTTTACAGCATTCTGGTCAAAGCCCATCCGACCTCCTTGTTCGCCGAGTTTGCCAGGCGCATTATCATTGACGAAGCCCGCCACCTGGCCTTTGCCGAGCTGTACCTGGGCGAGGAACTCAAGCGCAAACCCGAGCTCAAGTCCGACTTTCTCAAGATGCGGGATGAGCTGATTGGACTGATGCGGGCCATCCACGCCGGCTTGAAAGACGAGGCCGACTTTATCGGCCTTGACGAAAAGCTGCTCTTTGACGCGGTGGTCTATGATGTGGAGAAGAAGGTCCGGCGCATGCAGCTCCACGAGCCGCCGCAGGACGAGCCGGCGTGAAAGCACGCCCCGCCCGCGCTCAGCCCGGCCTGCGCTGGCCACGGGCCAATCGCCCCCCCACCATTCAGTACCGACAAGACCAGTTGCGAGCCCTGGCCCACTGGGAGGCCGACCACCACCATGTGCTGAGCTGGCCGGTCCCGGAGGCTGTACTGGGCCGTTTTCAGGAGTGTCTGAGCGGCCATATGGTGCTGCCCGTCGGAGTGGTCGGTCCGCTAGCCGTAAACCTGGGCGACTACAGGCTGGATGAGACGGGTTGCGTTCGGGAGTCGGGACGAACGGGTGAAGACGTGTTTGTTCCCCTGGCCCATACCGAGGGCGGCCTGTCCGCCTCGGTCCAGCGCGGCGTGCGCGCCGCAGGGCTGGCCGGCGGCATCCGCACCCATGTGTTGGCTGATCGCATGACCCGAGACTCGTGTTTTGTCTTTGGCTCGACCCGGGAGGCGCTGCGCCTGGCCGACTGGCTGGCCGGCCGGCAAACGGAGATGGCCGACTGGCTGCGGCAGGCTCGGCACGCCCCGCCCGCCGCCGCCCTTCCGCCTGTCAGCTCGCACGCCGTCCTGCGCGGGCTGGAGACGCATGTGGTCGGGCCCATGTGTCACGTGCTGTATCGGTTTACAACCGGTGACGCCTGCGGCCCGAACATGATGACGCGCAACGCCTACGCCCTGAATCAGGGCTTTATCCGCGAGCGTTTTGCGCGCCAGACCGGTCTCGAACCGCTGCACGTCTTTGTCGAAACGAATATGGGTGGCGATAAGAAGCCCAGCCACGCCTTTTTCCAGTTCCCCGGCCACGGCAAGCTGGTCATGGCCGAGGCCACGCTGCCCGAGGCTGTGTTGCGGCGGGTCTTGCGCGTGCGGGCCGACGACGTGCTGGCCCTGGAACACGCCGGGCTGCACGGCTCGCACGCCAGCGGCATGCAGTCCTTCGCCTTCACGCCGGCCTCGGCCGTGGCGGCCGTCTTTGCCGCCACCGGCCAGGATTTGGGTATGGTTGGCACGAGCAGCATGGCCCACGATTCGGTCTCCCGGACCGAAGACGGCATCCACATCACGATCCGTCTGTCCGGCCTGGAAGTCGGGACGGTTGGAGGCGGAACGAGTCTGCCCCACGCCCAGGCGTATCTCCGTCTGATGGACTGCTTGGGACCGGGCAAAGTCTACCGTTTTGCCCAGCTCATTGCCGCTACTGCCCTGTGCCTGGAGATTTCAGCCACCGCCAGCATGGCCTCGGCCGGCAGTCAGAACTTTGTGCAGGCCCATTCTGAGCGGGGTGGCGAAAGATGAGCAAACCAGAGCCGCCGGGGCGGGCAAGCTTGCCGCCGGCAGTCCGGGGCAATGGCAGCCATCCGGCTCATTGTTAATCCCAGCTCCGGCCGGGGGCGGGGGAGGGCGGTGGCGAAGCAGGCCGCCCAGCTGCTGGCCGGCCATGGAGTAACCCACGAGGTCTGCTACAGCGTCTCGCCCCACGAGCCTACCCGACTGGCCCGCCAGGCGCTCGTCGACGGGGCGGCTGCGGTGGTCGGTATCGGCGGCGACGGGTTGGTGAGTCAGGTCGCCGCCGAGTTGGTCGGAACCCGGACGCCGCTGGGCATCATTCCGGCCGGCCGGGGCAACGATTTTGCGCGGGGCTTAGGCATCCCGCTCGATATCCCGACCGCCTGCGCCACGCTCGCCGCCGGCCGGCAGCGGCGGATCGATGTCGGCCAAGCCAACGGACGCTACTTTTTCTCAATGGCGGTCATGGGCCTTGCCGCCGAGATCAATCGCCGGGCCAACGCCCTGACCCGTCTGCGGACGAATGGGGTGTATACGCTGCTCACGCTTGCCACGGTTTTCCGCTCTCAGCCCCAATTCTTCAGCCTGGAGTACGAAGGCGGTCGTCGCCGCTGCTACAGCTGGCTGATCGCGGTCGGCAATACCTGGAGCAGTGGCCGGGGGATGGCTCTGGTGCCGGCCGCCCGGCCGGACGACGGCCAGCTGGACGCGTGTGTGGTGAACGGCGTGGGCAGGCTTGAGCTGCTGTCCGTGTTCCCCCGCGTATTCAAGGGCCGGCACGTCTACCACACCGGGGTGGAGACGTTGTGTGGCCGCGCCATGACGATTCATGCCGATCAGCCCGGCGATATCTACGCCGACGGGGAACGGATCGGCCCCCTGCCGGCCAGACTGGAGACGATTCCGCAGGCGCTGAGTGTCTTCGTGCCAGCCGCGCCTCAGCGCGGGCAGGGGGAAGGCTGCTAGGCTCGCCGGCATATCCCCCTTGCAGTCCGGCAGCGATGTGGTACACGGGGGCCTGAAACGAGAGAGCCATGTCTTATCAGGAACAACGACTGACGGTTCGGGGCACAAGCATTCAGCTGCTCAGCGGCGGCAGCGGCGAGCCCCTGCTGTATTTGCACAGTGCCGGCGGCGAGGTCAGCTGGCTGCCCTTTTTTGAACAGCTGGCCCGGCACTACCGCGTGTACGTTCCGGCCCACCCCGGCTTTGGCCAGTCTGAGGGCCTGGACAAGATCGACGGCATGGAAGATCTGGTGTTTCACTACACCGATCTCATGGACGAGCTTGAACTGGTCCAGCCCTACGTGGTGGGGCTGTCGCTGGGCGCCTGGCTGGCCGCCGAGCTGGCAGTCCGCTATTCCCAGCGTGTGCGCAAACTGGCGCTGGTCAGCGCGGTCGGCCTGCGGGTGCCCGGCCATCCCATTGCCGATATTTTTGCCGCCAATCCGGCCGAAACCCGTCGTCTGCTGTTTGCCGACCCGGACTCCAGTCTGGCCAAGACTTTTATTCCTGAAAATCCTAGCCCCGAGGTCTTGTCTGATGTCCTCAAAGCCCGGGCGGCCACCGCTCGGGTCGGCTGGAATCCTTATCTGTGCAATCCAAAGCTCCGCGAGCGTCTGTATCGGGTACAGGTGCCGACGTTGATCGTGTGGGGCGAGGCCGACCGTCTCGTCCCCCGGGCACACGGCGACGCCTATCGCGACGGTATCGCCGGCTCGCAGTTGGTGCCCATCCCCGACTGTGGTCACGCCCCGCCGTTTGAGAAGCCGCAGGAGACCACGGCCGCGCTGGTACAGTTTTTCGAGCAGTGAGGGAGGACCGCCGTGGACTACCCCGAGCCGTTTAAGGCCGAGATGTTTGATCGGATCGACGAAACCGAGGATGAGCGCTTCTACCAGATGGCGCGCAAGGTCGTCCATATTGACGAGCCGGCGATTGCGGCGGTGGGCGATTTCATCCAGACCGCGTTTGCGCCAAACGGCGTCTTGCTCGACCTGATGAGCAGCTGGCGTTCGCATCTGCCCCAGGGCTTTGCCAAGCAACGCCTGGTGGGCCTGGGCCTGAATATGGAGGAAATGGCCGATAACCCGGACCTGGACGACTATGTCGTGCATAACCTGAACACCGATCCCAGCCTGCCGTTTGAAGACGAGACGTTTCACGGCGCGCTGGTCACGGTTTCCATCCAGTACATGGTCAAACCGCTCGAAGTGTTCGCCGAGGTGGGGCGGGTGCTCAAACCGGGCGCGCCGTTCGCCGTCTTCTTCTCCAACCGCATGTTCCCGACCAAGGCGGTCCGTATCTGGCAAACGATCCGCGACGCGGGCAGACGCGAGCTGGTCGAGAAGTATTTTCAGCTCACCGATGGTTTTGAGGCGCCGCTGTTCTACGACCTGAGTCCCAACCCCGGCCAGTCCGATCCGCTGTACGTGGTGTGCGCCCGCACGAAATCTGCAGCCGACTGAGACCAGATCGAGCCATGGCTCCTGGTACGCGCCGGGTGCGCCCGACCCTCAGCCAGGAGCGTCGGCTGTGGCAACAGGGGTTTTGGGCGGTTGCCGGGGTTGACGAGGTCGGCATCGGGCCTCTGGCCGGCCCGGTTGTGGCCGCGGCGGTGATGTTCCCCGCCCAGCAGCCCGCCTCAGATATCGACATTCCGGCCGCCTGGCCTCAAGGCGTACGGGACTCCAAGACCCTCACCGCCACAGCCCGCCAGCGCCTGGACGCTGATATTCGTCGGGTCGCCCGCGCCATCGGGCTGGGGCTGGTCGAGGTCGAGGAGATTGACCGCATCAATATCTATCAGACTGGCCTCAAAGCCATGCGGCTGGCGGTCGAGGGGCTGGACCTCGCGCCCCAGCAGGTCTTGGTTGACGGCCGTCAGGTCCCGGGGCTGGCCTGCCCCCAGACCGCTTTCATCAAGGGCGACCGTGACATTTTCAGCATTGCCGCCGCCTCGATTATCGCCAAGGTCCACCGCGACCGGCTGATGATTGAGCTTGACGCCCGCTATCCGCACTACGGTTTCGCCCGGCATAAGGGCTATGCCACGGCCGCCCACCGAGCCGCCCTGCGCGAGTTCGGCCCGTGTCCGGTCCACCGCCGGTCGTTTCGTCTGGTGTGACCTACCCTTCACCCGGTGTCTGAAGAGCGATATACTGCGTGCGGGAAGGCGCCGACGCTGGAAAGGCGGATAATGCTCTCTTCTTGCCCAGGGGGTCATCATCGCCCAGCGTGCTGGAGAGGAGGAGTGCATGGCCATCGACGTGTGTATGCCCCGTCTCAGTGATACCATGGAGGAGGGCCGGATTCTCAAGTGGCTCAAGCAGCCTGGGGACCGGATTGAGATCGGCGACATCATCGCCGAGGTCGAAACCGACAAGGCCGATATGGAGATGGAAGCCCTCGACGAGGGCGTCCTGATCGAGATTCTCGTTCCCGAGGGCGGGATGGTCCCGGTCGGTGGGGTAATGGCCCGCCTCGGTGCTGCCGACGAAATCGTCGCCGCCGACAGCGCCGCACCGGAACCGCCCGCAGAAAACGGGATCGCCGAAACGCCGTCCCCGGAACCGCGCGCCCGCCCGCCCCCCCAAGGTCCGTGAGCTGCGGGAGATCCGTGCCCAGCGTGAACCGACACCGGCCGAAGAGACCGGACGGCTGCTCGCCTCGCCGGTGGTCAGACGCATGGCCCAGGAACTGAGTCTCGATCTCAGTCAGGTGCCGGGCAGCGGCCCGGGCGGCCGGATTGTCAAGCGCGATCTCGAAGCCTATACCGCAGCCCAGGCTCCGCTTGATGCCACAGCCAAGTCCCGAACAGAACTCCAAGCCGAGTCCCAAGCAGAACCCCAAATTGAGCCCCAGGCTGCGGCGCGGGCTTCTGCCGGCCCGGCAACGGCCACCAGAGAGCCATTTTCACGTATGCGGGCGACCATCGCCAAGCGTATGTCGGAGAGCATGCGCGAAGCGCCCCATTTTTACCTCACGGCCGAGATCAATATGTCCGAGGCGGTCCGGTTACGCACCGCGCTCAAGGCCAGCAACCGGGTGACCGAGGATGTGACCTACACCCATCTGCTGATGAAGGCGGTTGCCGTCGCCCTGGCTCGCCATCCGCGTCTCAACGCCAGTTTTGGCGGCGATGCCCGCGAGTATCAGGAGCACATCAATATCGGTCTGGCCGTCTCGCTCGACGACGGTTTGATCGTGCCGGTCTTGCACGACTGCGACAGCCTGTCGCTGCTCGAGATTGCGGCCCAGGCCACGGCGCTGGTCGAGCGCGCCCGCAGCGGCAAGCCCCGAGCCGAGGATTTGAGCGGCGGGACGTTTACGATTTCCAACCTCGGCATGCTGCCGATTGAACATTTTACGGCCATCATCAACCAGCCCCAGGCGGCCATCCTGGCCGTTGGGGCGATTAAGGAGCGGCCGGTGGTGCGGGACGGTCAGGTCACGATTGCGTCGATCATGATGGTGACCCTGTCGTGCGACCACCGCATCCTTGACGGCATGACTGGCGGACAGTTTTTGCAAGAGCTGAAGAGCCTGCTGGAAAATCCGGTGGGCCTGATGGTGTAGAGAAAGAGAGATGACGTGGAACGCTACGATCTGGTTGTGATAGGCGCCGGTCCGGGCGGCTATGTGGCCGCTATTCGGGCCGCCCAACTTGGGCTGACGGTTGCGGTTGTGGAAAAAGAACACGCCGGCGGGGTGTGTCTGAACTGGGGCTGTATTCCGTCCAAGGCCATCCTGACCTCGGCCGAGATGTATGAGGACCTCAAGGAGAGCGAACACTTTGGTATCAAGGTCCAGGGTTTGTCGTGCGACTACGGCCAGGTCATCAAACGCTCCCGAACGGTCGCCGGCCGCCTGGCCAAAGGGGTCGAGTTTCTGCTCAAGAAGAACAAGATTCCGCTGCTGCAAGGCGCCGGGCGTCTGGAGAGCCCGCACCGGGTGTCGGTCCGCGCCGACGGCCAGGCCGAGCAGCAGGTCGAGGCCGAACGGGTGCTGATCGCAACCGGCTCGAAGGAGCGCAGTCTGCCCGGCCTGGAGATCGACGCCGGCCAGGTCATCACCAGCTATGAGGCGCTGACCGACAGTGAAATCCCGGAGTCGGTGCTGATTGTCGGGGGCGGAGCGATTGGCTGCGAGTTCGCCTATATCTACAGCGTCTTCGGCAGCCGGGTGACGGTGGTGGAGATGGAGCCACAGCTGTTGCCTGGGGTTGATGCCGAGATTGCCCAGGAGTTGGAGAAGAGCTTTAAGAAAAAGGGCATTGAGGTGCTGACCGGCACCAAATTCGCCGGCATCGAAAAATTCCCGGCCCGTCTCGATGTCCAGCTCGACAATCAGGGGGAAGTGAAAGAACGCACCGCCAACAAGGTCCTGGTTGCGGTCGGCCGCGCGCCGCTGAGCGCCGACCTGGGTCTGGAAGCCCTGGGGGTGGAATTCGACCGGGGCTATATCAAGGTCAACGAACAGTTTCAAACCAGCTGTGAGTCGGTCTACGCAATCGGGGATGTCATCGGCCAGCCCCTGCTGGCCCACGCCGCCTCAGAGGAGGGCGTGGCTGCGGTCGAGTGCATGCGCGGCGTGCGGGAAAAGGGTGTCGATCAGCTGCGGATTCCGGCCTGCATCTACTGCCAGCCCCAGATTGCGGTCATCGGCCTCAGCGAACAGCAGGCCAGAGACCAGGGCTATGAGGTCTCGATCGGCAAATTCCCCTTCCTGGCCTCCGGCAAAGCCCTGGCCGCCGGCCACGACGAGGGCTTGGTGAAGCTGGTAGTGGATAAGCAGTACGGCGAAATCCTGGGTTGCCATATCATCGGCCGGGGAGCCACGGATCTGATAGCCGAGGTCGGTCTGGCGCGCACTCTGGAAGCGACCACCGCCGAGTTGACCGGCACGGTCCACGCCCATCCGACCCTGTCCGAAGCCATTATGGAAGCAGCCTTAAGCGCCGAGGGACGACCGATCAACTTTTAGGAGAGCGGGTACACATGCGGCTGCGGTGTTGCGATCTGGGTCTGGTCGAATATGGGCGCGCCCTGGCGCTGCAAGAGGCGTGTGTCGAGCAGCGGCGTGGGGGAGACGGCCAGGACACGCTGCTGCTGCTCGAACATCCGCCCGTGTACACCCTGGGGCGCGGGGCGGACGAGCGCTTTGTGCTGAACCCCGGCCAAGTGCCGGTCCGGCGGGTCAGCCGGGGCGGGCAGGTGACCTTTCACGGACCGGGCCAGCTCGTCGGCTATCCGATCCTGGCCCTGTCCGGTCGGCGTCGGGATGTCCACGCCTATATCCGCCGTCTCGAAGACGTGTTGATGCAGACTCTGGCCAGCTACGGTCTGCCGGCCCGGCGGCGTGAGGGCCTGACCGGCGTGTGGTGTGGTGAGGACAAGATCGCCTCAATCGGCATCGGTATCCGCCGCTGGGTGACGTTTCACGGCTTTGCCCTCAACGTCGATCCCGATCTGTCGTATTTTGACAAGATCATTCCGTGTGGCTTGGCCGACGTGCGGATGACCTCAATGGCGCGTGCGCTCGGTCGTCCGATGACTGTCCAGGCGGTCAAGAGCCGGCTGGCTGAAATCTTTGCCGCCACCTTTGGGTATCAAGCCGGGACGCTCTCGGAGGAAACGCTATGGAATATGCGCGGCCTGACGGCCGACAGTCCGAACAGCCTCAGCCGCTGAGGCGTCGCCACCCCGCGTGGATCAAGGTGCGGATGCCCGGCGGACCGGGCTACACCAGGACCAAGGGGATCGTGTCGAGCCTCAAGCTCAACACGGTGTGCGAGGAAGCCCACTGTCCCAATATCGGTGAATGTTGGGGCCACGGCACGGCCACGTTCATGTTGATGGGGGACGTGTGTACCCGCAACTGTCGTTTCTGCGCGGTCAAGCACGGGCATATGGCCAGGCTTGACCCGGACGAGCCGAGGCGCGTGGCCGACGCCGCGCTGAAGATGGGCCTGTCTCACATCGTCGTCACGTCGGTGAATCGGGACGATTTGCCCGACGGCGGAGCCGCCCATTTTGCCGAGACGGTCCGCCAGCTGAAGCGAGCCAACCCGGGCAGCACGATTGAAGTGCTGACGCCCGACTTCCAGGGCAACGAAGCTGCGGTAACCACCGTTGCCGAGGCTCCCCTGGACATCTACAACCACAACACCGAAACGGTGCCCCGGCTGTATAAGAAAGTCCGGCCCGGCGCCAAATACGAGCGCTCGCTGCGCGTCTTACAGCGGGTCAAAGAGGTCCGCCCGGAGCTGCGGACCAAGACCGGCCTGATGCTTGGCCTAGGCGAGACCTACGAGGAGTTGATGGCCGTGTTTGGCGATTTGCGCGCGGTCGGGTGCGACATCCTGACCCTCGGCCAGTATCTGCGACCGTCCAAGGAGCAGCTGCCGGTCGAACGCTACGTCCACCCCGACGAATTTACGGCACTGGGCCAGCAGGCCCGGGAGATTGGTTTTCGGCACGTTGAGTCGGGTCCCCTGGTGCGCAGCTCCTACCACGCCTGGAAGCACGTCGAGTGAGCGGGATCGACCGGTCTCTCTCTTCCTGGGTGTCACGAGCAGCCGTGTCCAACTTGCGCTTTTCCTGATGGATCGTCCTGCTCAGTATGGGGTGCCGTCTTTGTGGACAAACTGCCACTGTCCGTCTTTGTCAAGGACCGCTTGTATATCGTCGTCAGGATAGGAAACGCCATCGTCCGCGCTGCGGTCGCCGATTTCGAGGTACACGACATCCTCGTCCGTGCGGTTGATGAGGTGATGCCCGTTGCCTGTACCAGCTTTGAATCCGGCGCACATGCCGGGAGACAGCGAGGTCTCGCCGTCGTCTGTCATCAACAGCGGATGGCCCGTCAAGATATAAATGAACTCGTCTTGACGCGAGTGGGCATGGCGCAGCGCAGAGACCGCGCCTGGAGCGAGCCGGGTGAGATTCACGCCAAAGTTTGACAGCCCAAACACACTGCCCAGCGGGCGTTTCTGCCGACCTGCCATCCGCGATGCAAAGGGCTCAGGATAATTCGACGCTTTGGCCCGCAGCGGGGCTTCTGCGGCCACAATGGCGACTGGGAATTTGTCATCACTCATGGGTACTCCTGTTTCTCCGCTTGCGTCTCAGTATAGGCGCCCCCTGCTGCCCGTGCCACTGATGCCTGAAAGAACAACTCCTCGGGGTCGTATCGTACAGCTTGGAGACAGCCTCCTTGGCCGCCTGATGGGAGTGGGTAATCATCAACCGATCGTGGGCGCGTCGGGCGCAGGATTCATTGGGATATGGCCTGGCTGACTGGCTACCCGAGTCAGCCAAGCACCGACCGCAGGATAGTCCGTCAGGTCGAATCCTCCCTCTTCCGCCATGTGCGTGTACGCGTAAAGCGAGAAATCAGCGATGGTCATCGCCTCTCCGCCGAACCAGTCCGATTCGCTGAGATGACCCTCCATGACTGCGAGCGCGGCACGACCGCCTGTCTGCTTGGCCGGAAGTTGGGCGCGTTGGGCCTCCGTCATTTCGGTGTGCTGAATCCAGTGGCGGGCGACGGCGATGTAGGGCTCGTGGCTATATTGCTCGAAGAACATCCACTGCAAAGTGAAGGCACGGGCTAACGGATCGGACGGAAGAAAGCACGAGCCCTCCGCCAGATAGCAGAGGATCGCGTTCGACTCGGCAAGACAGGTTCCGTCCTCAAGCTCCAGAACCGGGATTCGGCCGTTGGGGTTTGTGGCCAGAAATTCCGGGGTCCGGGTTTCTCCCTTCAGGATATCGATTTCGATACGCTCGTAGGTCCGACCCAGATGGGCGAGCAACAGACGCGGCTTGTAGCCATTACCAGACAGACGGTTGTCATACAGACGAAGCATGAGCCCCTCCTTGAAGCCAGCATCCTTCCTAAAAGAACAACTCCTCGGGGTCGAGTCCCAGCAGCAGGCGGCCCGCCGGCCGGTACATCTTGAGATGCACAACGCGGTGCTGGCAGGCGGTCAGAATATCGCGCATATGGCGGTCGAGAGGGCTGGTCCGAAAAATCGCGCTGGTGGCGGCCGTATCGTACAGCTTTGAGACAATGTCCTTGGCTGCCTGATGGGAGTGGGTGATCATTAACCGATAGTGGGCGCGCTGCCGGGGCGACAGCCTGTCACCCCGGCACAGCGTTTGCCATAGGTCTTCCAGCGTGGCGTAGACGTAGCTGCGGGCCGCGCCCAGGCTGGCCTCTGCCCAGGCCACGGTTTCCTGGACCTGGCTGTCCTCGCGCAGCAAGCGGCGGCTGGGCAGCATTTCCTTCTGAGCGCTCAGCTCCTGGACAAAATCCAGCGCACCACGCGCGATACCCAGCGGTACCCCGGCATGAGAGACCAGAAACAGGGCAGGGAAGGCGTACAGCGGGCTCGGACACTGCGGCGGTTCGGCCATGTTCGGGCTCTCGTCGAACGGCACAAAGGCGTCCTCGATGCTGAAGTCGTGACTGCCGGTGCCACGCATGCCGGTGGTGTGCCAGGTGTCGCTGATCGTGGCGGCCGAAACCGGGACCAGCATCACCCGCGTTTCCGGCTGCCCGTTGGCCAGGCGGCGGGGCTGGCCGTTTTCATGGACCATCGACCCGCACACCAGCACGCTGGCGTGTCGGCAGCCGCTGGCAAAACGCCACGTGCCGCTCACCCGGTAGCCGTTGTCAACAAGGTCGGCGCGCTGGGGCGGTCGGAGCTGGCCGGCCGCAACGCTGGACGTGTGGCCGAACAGGCGTTGGGCAACGGGCGGAGTCAGAAAGGCGGCCAGAAAGCTGGCCGCCGTGGCGATCATCGACAGCCAGCCGACCGAACCGTTGAGACGCGACAGCTCTTCCACGACCCGGACCTGGGCCATCGGGTCAAGCTGCCCGCCGCCATACGCCCGGGGCGCGCCCATGCGGAAGACGCCGGCTTGCATCAAGGCCTGGGCCAGGGCGTGTGGCAGGCGTCGCTCGGACTCCATGGTGTCGATAGCAGCCTCGATTTGCGGGGCCAGGGCGTGTACGGCACGCAGGATTTGGTCGAGGTCGGCACTGTCCTGGGTTGGCATGAGGCGGCTCCTTATCCTGAGGCGAACCAGTTCTCGTCCCGCAGCTGAGCCCAGATTTTTTGCACAACGGCTCCGCCGCGTTTTTGGACCTGCTCGGCATCGTCACACACCAGGCGACCCTGAAAAACCTGGAAGCGGCCGTCGGTCATCACATGCTGGACGCTCAGCCCGTGGGCGTACAGCAGGTTGTTGAGCGGCTCGGGGGGCACGGCTCCGACCCCGCTCAGGAAGCCGCTGACATCGACCGTGCACAGGTCGGCTTTGGCCCCCGGCGCAATACGGCCGATGTCGTCCCGGCCCAGTCCTTTGGCCGCGCCCAGGGTGGCGCCCTCCACCGCATCCCAGACTGTGGGCAGGTGCAGAGGCACCGGGCTGCTGGGCTGTAACAGACGGGCTCGGGCACGGCCGTACAGAACCGCCAGTTTGAGGTTTTCGATGTAGTCGTTTGAATGGGTGTCAATGCCAATCGTCGTTCTGACACCGGCGGCCAGCGCCTCGGGGTAGGGCTGGGTTCCGCTGCTGCCCCCGGCCCCGCCCCCGGACGGACAGTGGGCGTAGGTCAGATTTTTCTTGGCCAGAAACGGCAGGTCGCGGGCCAGGTCAATCCCGGTGAAGTGGGCGCCAAAAACGGGCTGGGTATAAAAGCCCAGATCGTCCAGCCACACGGCTGGACGTTTGCCCCACAGGCGCTCGACCGTATGGGTTTCCTGGGCGCTCTGGGACAGATGGATGTGAATACCGTTGCCGATTTCCTTGGCTGCGGTCAGGATGGCAGCCATGGTCTTGGGGGTGTGCGTGTCTGTGGCGTGGGGAGCCATTTGAGGGCGAATACGACCGTCCTCAGCCCCGTTGTGAGCCAGACTAAAGCGGCGGTTGGCCTCAATCTCGTCCAGGGTGAGCTGTTCCGAGTCGGTCAAGACCTGGTCGGCCTGGCGAAACCAGATCGGAAACAGCCGGCCAATACCGGGAATCATGCCGCCCGGATAGCCCCGCACGCCCCAGCGCCCGGCAATACGCACATAGGACTCGGCCTGGCGCAGGCTGAGGCTCATCTCGACCTGGGTCGTACAGCCCGAGCGAAGCAGCTCGGCCAGGTTGGAGGCGGTCAGGGCGTCCAGATCCTCCGTACTCAGCAGCTCGACCAGTTCGAGCGGGCGGGCGTAGGAGCGGCCGCCCTCAATAATTCCCCGGGTCGGGGTCGCCGAACAGGTGTGGGTATGGCCGGAAATCAGACCCGGCAGCAGGAGCTGGCCGGTAGCGCGGATGCGGGGCGTGTCGCCCGGCATCCGACCGCTGGTGACGGCTTCGATACGGTCGCGGCGCACCCGAACCGCACACTCGGGCAGCAGGCTGAGACGGCCGTTCTGAAAAACCAGCCCCCATGGGGCTTCGATGATACAGTCGCGGTCGGGCGGCGTGTCTTGGCGCGGTGGGGCAGCGGCGGACTGCGGGGCAGGCGTGGCCGCTCCAAAAGCCGCCCCGGCCAGCGCGCCTTGGACCAGAAGCTGCCGGCGGGTCAGGCTCGGCTCTCCAGGCTCTGCCGGATGACACACAAAGCAGGCGCCCTGGAGGTCTGGGTATGGCTGGGGGAGCGTCATCATTGCTGTTCTCCGTGTCTGCGGTGCGGCTCAGAGCAGGGCGCGTTTGACCCGTTCGCCAACCCCGCGCAGCCGCTCAACCGGTTCGTTGGCAAACACAAAGCGTACATAGTTCTTGCTATTGGCGCTGCCCCAATTGACCATCGGCGTCGCCGCGATCTTGCCCGAGGCGAGCAGACGCTGTGAGGCCGTGACGCCATCCAGGCCCAGGGGCGAGACATCCAGCAGAAACGACCAGCCACCGTGCGGCGGGATGACCACGAAGTCGCGTAGCTCGTCCAGCAACACAGCCCGGCGGTGCTGCCACTCCTCAACACAGGTCGCAATGCCGTCGTCGGGAGCATTGATGGCGGTGGCAACGGCTCCCATCGCCAGGCCGGTCTGGCACACCACGTTGCTGATGCTGACCCTGGCGACATCGGCCACAATGTCAGCCGGGCCAACCACCCAGCCCACCCGCCAGCCGATCATACGATACTCTTTGGACGCCGAGCCGACGCTGATGACTCTCTCACGCATGCCGGGGAAGGCGGCGGGATGAACGACCGGGCGGCCGTCGTACACAATCCGCTCCATTGCTGCGTCGTTGATAAGCCAGCACTCGGCCTGCTGACAAAAGGCGATCAGCGCCGACCACTCTTCCCGTGTGAAGACCGCCCCGGTGGGCATGGAGGGGCTCATCAGCAGGGCTGCTTTGATCGGATGGGGATCAAGGCTGGCCAGCGCCGCCACATCCAGGCGCCAGCCTTGGGCCGAGGGGAGCAGGGGAACAAAACGCGGCACTCCGCCCGCCAGACGGACCCGATTCACCAGGCCGACATAGATCGGATCGGTCAGCACGACCTCGTCGCCGGGTTCCAGAGTTGCCAGCAGGACATTCAGGATGCCCGACAGCCCGCCGGCACTGATCAGGCATTCGGTCTTCCAGTCATACGCCTGGCCCGACTGTCGCGCGACCAGACGCGCGGCCGCCTGGCGGACGCTATCGAGCCCGAAAAAGGGCAGATAACTGTTGGCCGCGTCGTCATCAACCGCCCGTTTGGTGAAGGCGAGGGCGCTGGCTGGCGGGCGCAGGTCGGTATCGAGATTTTCCAGCCGCAACACCTCGGGGTCTTCGAGGCTGTCCGCCAGCGCGCCCATCTGTTCGACGCCGATCTGGGTGATATGCGTCAGGCGTGAGACGGACATGGGTCCTCCCGGCTGGCAGCAGAAAGTCCGGCCCGCTAAATGCCGTACACCTGAGCCGCGCTGTCGCCCAGCAGGTTGCGGCGGGCCGTCTCCGACAGCGGCGCAACCAGCTCCTGCAACTCGTCCATGTAGTTTCCGGGGTGGTCAAAGTGGGGATAGTCGGTCGCCCAGAAAAACCGGTCCTGGCCTACATAGTCGATGATGTGGGCCAGCGCCCGCTCGTCCGGGTCGCCCGAAATCCAGCACTGACGCTTGAAATAAAAGCTGGGCTTTTCCTTGAGCGGTACGCTATCGCCCAGGCTGGTCTCATAGGTCGTGTCCATGCGGTCCAGGGCCGCCCCGATCCAGCCCGCCCCGGACTCCAGCACGACCGCCTTGATCTTTGGGAAGCGGTCAAACAAGCCCCACTGGAACAGGCCGTAAAACGCCTGCTGAGGGCCCTGCATGCCCAGCGCGTTCTGCATCCAGCGCGCCTTGCCCATGCCGTCAAAGCGCTGATAGGTCCGAATCTTGGGATGTTCGGCCATGGGGTGGATGGCGACCGGGACATCCAGGTCCTGGGCTGTGGCCCAGAAGGTGTCGTGGTCGGGGTGGGCGTGGGGGATGCGGGTCAGCGTATAGGGCGCCACAAACGCGCCTCTGGCACCGGCTCGCACCGAGCGTTCCAACTCGGCTGCGGCTTTGACCGGATCGGCCAGCGAAATATGGGCAATGGCAATCAGGCGGCCGTCCGAGTCGGCGCAGAAGTCGCACAGCCAGCGGTTATAGGCCTGGGCGTAGGCCAGGGACAGCTCGGCGTCCTCCAGCTCGCACTCCCAGGTCAGACCCAGGCTCGGATACAGGATGGCTTTGGCAATACCCTCCCGGTCGAGCAGGGCGACGCGTTCTTTGGGGTCCATGGAGCCGAACGGCGCGTTGCCCGGGTAGGACTGCTCCATCAGCTCCGCTATCTCCTGGCTGCTTTTGCCCATTGCCCCCAGCCCGGTCAGCGTCTGGATATTAAAGAAGCGCGAGGGCTTACCGTCCAGCTCCAGCACCTCTCTGCCGTCGTGGCGGCGGATGCGCAGCGCCCGGTCACGGTAGGCCGGGTCGATGTATTTCTCCCAGGCGTCGAGGGGTTCGAGGATATGTCCATCGGCGTCGATGATATTGCCATAGTCGAGTGCCATGCTGTTGTCTTCCTTTCACGGGTCTGACGAGTGGATTCCTTCGGCCGATTCTAACCGATTCCGGTCGAGACGGCCATGGGTATCCTGCTGTCGTCAAGCGTGACCTGCCGGCAGACTCGCGGGCCGGATGCGGTTTCCAGAGACGTGATCGGGGGCGCTACACCCCGCGTTTAGCCCCCCACAGGGCGACGTGGAGGCGATAGCTGAGTCGGTAGCCGTACTGTATACAGGCTTCGACCAAGTCCCGGGCCAGAGCGTTCAGCCGCCCGGCCTCGGTCGCTTCGGGCATCAGCATAACCCGCTCGGACGGCAGATCGAAGCGCGCTATCAGGTCTGACACCTCGGCAAGGTCCGAAGCTGCGGTGAGGACAAATTTGAAAGAGGCGTTCGGCAGGGCCGCAAAGGCCCGCAGGGCTTCGGGCCGTAGCCGCTTGTCGGTCGGATTGCCCGAGTTGTCCAGCTTGGGCGAGACGTTCCAGCGGGTGGTGATGGCGGTCAGCCGCGCATCGGGCACGAGGGTGCCGGCGGTCTCGACCTCGCTGGTCCAGCCCTCCAGCCGTCTCAGCAGGCTGACAAGAGCCGGCTGTTGCAGCAGCGGTTCCCCACCGGTCACGACCAGGTTCCTCGGCCGCAGACGCTGAAGCGCGTCTACGGTTTGATCGAGGCTGTATTCACGGACCTCTTTGCGGATGTCGTAGGCGTGCCAGTCCCAGGTATATTTGGTGTCGCACCAGCCACAGCGCAGGTTACAGTGGGCCAGGCGCAGAAAGACGGACGGCACGCCCAAAGAGACGCCCTCACCCTGGACGCTCTCGAATATCTCGGACACGAGCAGCCGGTCGGGTGGTGTCGTCATGTTTATTCCTGCGGCAGGCCGAGCTGACGCTGTTCGGCGGCCTCGACATAGGCTGCGGCGTCTTCGTCCAGCAGTAGACCCTGGGCGACGAGCCGTTGGGCCGCAGCCCTGACTGCCTGGACGTAGCGGCCTTGGGTGACGTAGCGTTCCTCAAGAGACAGACGGGGGTCGCCGCTGGTCAGCCGCTCGGCCTTGGTCGTGGCGAACGGAATAAAAGAGCCCATTGCCGAGCATTCGTCCTTGGGCGTATTGGCCAGCAGGTTCCAGCCCGTATAGGTGCCGAGGGGAACCGCCATATCCGGCAGCTGAATGCCCGCCACGTCGATCCCGTCCGGCGTGACCCTGGGTACCAGGGTCGGATAGGCGCGACCGGTCTCGCGCGGGGGCAGGCTGCTGATGATGCCGCGGTCGAACTCGGGACCGTAGTCGTACAGCTCACGGATGCTGGTCACTCCGGTATACGCCACCCCCGGAATCTGGGGAAAACCAAGGCTGGATTGCGGCTGGGGTGGGACGAGCGTGCCGTCGCTCAACCGTGGCACCTGGCTGGACGGCGGCTCTTTGTCGGTCGTCACCCAGTCGGTCAGCGCGGCCAGCAGCGCCCGCAGAGCCGGGCCGGGACTGATCGGGTTCTGGAGCTGTTGGCAGCTGCCGCGTCCGGACGCCACCCCGTGGGCGATGCTCGACAGCAGGTAAAAACGTACATTGGGGGGGTCGGCCAGGTCGGCGCTGCCGTCCGGCGTGGTGATGGCCAGCGACGCGCTCTTGAACCAGTAGCTGTTGGAGTCGTTGACCTCCATGATCTTGGGGCTTGTGGCCGAGGCTTCGCTACGGGCCAGGACACTATCGGTTTTGCCCGTCAGCGGATCGCACAGGGGGGAGTAGGCAAACGGAAAAACCTGCTCCGGGTAGACGTGGCTCCAACGCTGAAAGGCGGTTCGATTCGGCTGGGCAAAGCGGTAGTTGAAAAACCCGCCGCCCGCCCCGTTGATATACGGCAGCATGCCGTCGAACACCCGACGGCCGTCCTCGTCCTGGTTGCAGCCCAGATACAGAAACGGTCGATGGAAGCGGCCCGACTGCGACAGCCCGGTGGCGAGAGACCAGCTGAGCGTGTCGGCCAGAGGGTTGGGCGTGGCGTGTGTGTCGGTCTGAGCGTGGCGCACAAAGGCCACAAAATCGCGTACTGCGGCAAAGCCGATACCGGCCACGATAGGGTCGGTGGCCGGATACACAAACTGATAGATCTGACCGCTCTCGAACGGCCGCTCGTCCTGCGGCAGCAGCCCGATTGTCGACGCGTCGAGGTAGTGCCAGTCGGTCGGCGGAATAAGCCGGGGCTCATCGCTGCGGTACTCGCGCACCGTCAGACTGGCCTGAGACGTGTCGAGGCTGGCGGCCGGATAGGTCAGCGGATAGCGGTACACGGCCTGGCCGGGCACGGCGGTCTGGACGTTATCGGCCATGATCTCTTCGAGTGCAGGACCAATAATCGGCCGGCCGTTCTCGCGGGCAACCGGAACCGTGGTGGTCAGCCGGTCGTTGCCGGCCGGGGCGGTGGCGTCCCACCCGGTCCAGACAATGGTATAGCCCTGGCGCATGAGGTAGCCGGTCCCGGCGTCCTGGGCCGTGCACGGGTCGTTAATCGGCGGGAACTCGGGCGGCGCCCGGAACGGAAAGTTCAGCGGCAGGTAGGTGATCTTGTTGCCCCGGTTGGTGACATCGAACAGCAGGACCTTATTGCCCCGGGCCGGGTCGCACGGCTTCAGGATGTAAAAGTCGGTGGAATACTCAACCCGACCGCGGGCGTTGCGGGGCGCCAGAGCAATGTCGGTGATGACCGCGTTGAGCGGGCTGTTTGGGTCAAGCTCGCCATAGGCGCGGCCGACCAGTTTTTCATACTGGCCGACCTGACCGAAGGACAGGCCGTCAAAGGTCGGAGACTGGACGCTGTCGATAACAATCCGTGTAAGCATAGCTTTCCCCGTTTCTGGTGCTGTCGTATGATGCGCGAACAGCCTTGTCAACGCGCTACCGAGTGCGCCGATGTCAGGTTTTCTTTTTGTCCTGCGTCGTGTAGAAACTGAGCCTGTGGAACGTGCATATACGCGCGCACCTAGTCCAGAAGGGAAACCTCAATGGCACACTCAGCAGCCTCCCCAGGGGCGAAACCGCAACGCCGACGCCCGCTCGACGGCGTGCGCGTCATCGATCTGACAAAAATTGTCGCCGGTCCGAACGCCACCCGTATGCTGGCGACCATGGGTGCCGAGGTGATCCGGGTTGAATGGCACGATCAGCGGGCGCTCGACCTGCTGCGCGGGGTCCAACCCAGAGCGCCCGGCGGCGCGGCCGACAGCCTCAACCGCAGCGGCCTGTTCAACAACATCAACCCCGGCAAATACGGCATCACCCTCAACATGAGCCTGCCCCAGGGCCGCGATTTGTTCAAACGTCTGATCGCCCGCTCCTCGGTCCTGTGCGAGAACTACAGCCCGGGCCAGATGGACCGCTGGGAACTCGGCTATGAGGTCTTGCGCGAGATCAACCCCGAGCTGATCTATCTGCAGATCAGCGGCATGGGAAAGTCGGGCACCTATGACGACTATCTGAGCGTCGGGCCCACCGCCCAGGCTCTGTCGGGTCTGACCCATATGTCGGGGCTGCCCGATCCCATGCCGCCGGCCGGCTGGGGCTATTCGTATCTCGACCACTCCACCGGCTACTACGGGGCGATGCATGTGCTGATGGCGCTGATCCAGCGGCGCAAGACCGGCCAGGGCTGCTATATCGATCTGTCCCAGGCCGAGACCGGGCTGATGGTGTCTGGAACGGCCACGCTCGAGGCCCAGCTGAGCGGCAAACCCACCCGGCGCTACGGCAACCGGATGCCGGTGGCGGACTGGGCGCCGCACGGCGCCTATCCGTGTCGGGGAGACGACGCGTGGATTACTCTGGCGGTCCAGACCGACGACCAGTGGCGGGAGCTGGTGGCTGAGATGGGTTCGCCTGAGTGGGCCGGCGAAGCCCGCTTTCAGACTGCGGCCGGACGCAAGGCGGCCGAAGACGAGCTCGACCGACGGCTGGCCGAGTTCACAACGAATGAGGAGCGCTACGATCTCATGGCGCGGCTCCAGGGGCGCGGGGTGCCGTCCGGCGCGGTCCAGAAGTCGGTTGATCGCTTTACCCGCGACCCGCAGCTGAAGGCGCGTGGCGCGTTTGTGTCCTTGCCCCACTCCGAAATCGGGACCTGGCCGATTGAGGATTTTCCGGCCCGCGTCCAAAACATGCGGCTCAGCGTCGGTGGGCTGCCGGGGCGGGGCGCTCCGTGCATGGGCGAGGACAATGACAAGGTGTATCGTGACGTGCTCGGGCTCTCGGTTGAGGAGATTGCCCAGCTCAGAGAGGACTGGATCATTTGAACAGCCAAGCCGCTTTAAGCCGAGCCCTTGAGGGCAGGCTGGTTGTGGAGTGTGGTGACGAGCGCGGAGAGTTCGCCGGCCTGTTACTGGCCTCGTTCGGCGCCGAGGTCATCAAGCTGGAGGGGCGGGAAGGCTCCAACTCACGCCGCTTGGGGCCCTTCGCCTCTTCGCAGCCCGACCCGGAACACAGTTTGTGCTTCTGGCGCTACAACCTGGGCAAGAAGAGCGTCGGTCTCGACCCCGCTCAGCCGGCCGCCCGGGGGGCGCTGGAACGGCTGGTCCGGCGCGCCGATATTGTCATTGATTCCGGCCCGGCCGTTGATGTCGAGCAACGCCTCGGACTGTACCGCGAGGTGCAGGCCGACAATCCCGGCCTCATCATCTGCACGCTTACGCCGTTTGGGCTGGACGGCCCGTACCGCGACCTGGCAATGACCGACCTGACCCAGCTGGCCATGGGCGGGGTGATGGCCTCGTGCGGCTACGATCCGGGGCCGGACGGAGTCTACGATACCCCGCCGATCGCGCCCGGCATGTGGCAGGCCTACCACATTGCGTGTGAACATGCGGTCCTGGCCTTGGCTGCGGCGCTCAACTTCCGCGAGCTGACCGATGAGGGCGACTGCATCGATGTCTCGATCCATGAGGCGGTCAGCACCTGCACCGAGGTGGCGCTGCCCTGCTATATCTACAACCAGGACGTTGTCCGGCGGCAGACCGGCCGCCACGCCGCCACGGCCAAGACGCCGGCCTGGCTGCGTCGGACCCAAGACGACCGCTACGTGAAGGCCTTCCTGTTTTGGGGCAGCCGCGACGTGCGGATCATTGCCGAGATGCTCAACGAAGCGGGAGTTGAGCACGACCTTGAGTCCGACGCCTACCGTCAGCTGAGCGAAAGCTCCCCGGCTGCGGCCAACAAGCACCTGAGCGCCCAGGTCGACAGGCTTGTCGCCGCCATGAGCGCCGAGGACGTCTACCACAAGGCCCAGGCCAAGGGCCTGTTGTGGGCCAGCGTGCGCTACCCCGAGGAGAATCTGGACGATCCGCACTTTCAGGCGCGGGGGACGTTCCAGGCCATTCGTCAGCCCCAGATCGGCCGTGAGCTGCATTTCCCGGTGTCGGCCGCGACCGACGGCCATAATCGGGTGACCGACTTCAAGAGCGGTGCGCCGCTGCTGGGCCAGCACACCCGGGACGTACTGGCCGAGGCCGGACTCGACGACGAGGAGATCGCACGGCTGGCCGCCCAAGGCGTCATCTAAGCCCGCAGGGTGGCGATCCGTGGGGAGGGACATGCGCTGCCAGAAAGCCCGGATTGTCGAGCCCCGCAGCTGGGAGCTGATTCATCCCGACTCGCACGCCTGGGTGCGGCGTAACCTGGGCGCCGAGCTGTGGGTGGAGGCGATCCCGCCCCGGAAATTCATCCCCTCACTGCACGGCGGCGAGGTCAATAACTCGGTCAAGACGCCCTACCTGTGGCTGGGACGGGTGCGCTACTGGATGTCGATGGATGTCCTGGAACTTTTGGCCGAGGGTGCCGAGGTGGCCGACCAACCCCTGCTGGACTGGATGGACATCCGCCAGCTCTGAGCGGCCGCCGGCCATCCGGCGACGTGATATGAGACAGGCTCAGAGGCGGTTCAGTCCGAACAGTTCTGCATCAGCTCCAGGGTCGTGCCGTCGAGGTCGCGGAAATAGACTGCTTTGACCTTGCCGTAGCCCTCGCCCTCGAGGTCAAACAGCTGCGGAGCCGAATAGAACTCCACCCCCTTGGCCCGCAGGTCTTCGTAGGTCTTGTCGATGTCCTTGACCCAGAAGGCGACCTCGGTGATGCCGGGGTTGGCCAGTCCGGGATACGGCTTGCCCGTCTCTCCCGGCTCGATGAAGTGCAGGAGTTCAATCGGCGGGCTGGTCGGATCGTCTTTGTAGCGCAGATACACGGCGCGCAGTTTGGTGTTGGGAACCTGGGTGACGGTGCTGGCCTCCTGCCCGTCAATGGTGACATCCCCGATGACCTTGAGACCCAGGGTATCGCGGTAGAACTCAACCGCCTTGTCCATATCCCTGACTGTAATCCCGACGTGTGCAACAGCTCCTAACATGGCTTCCCCTCCTTGCGATGTGGTGTCTGGCAGAGTAACCCGAACACGGGATCGGGTCTACGGCTGGAGAACGGTTTTCGGCCGACGCTTTTTTCTTGCAGTGTAATTGGCCGAAGTGCTAACGTCGGCTATGAAACGATGCCGGTGGACACAGGCTGGCGGCAGTCTCTAAGGGGGGAACGACTATGCAAGGACTGGACGGGGTGAAGGTCATTGAGTTGGGACACATGGTGTCGGCGGCCTATGCCACCAAGCTGATGGCCGATCTTGGTGCTGAGGTCATCAAGGTCGAAGAGCCCGGCGGGGACTTGGCCCGGCAGCGCGGCCCGTTTCCGAACGGCGTGCCCGACCCCGAGCAGAGCGGCCTGTTCCTGTATCTCAACACCAACAAACAGAGTGTGGTGCTTGATCTGCCCGGCGAGCGCCAGACGCTGATGGAGCTGGTCGCAGAGGCGGATATCGTGGTCCACAACTATGCCCCGGCACACATGGCCGCCCTGGGTCTCGACTACGCCGCCTTTCGAGCCCGAAACCCGCGCCTGGTCATGTGCTCCATCACGCCTTTCGGCCTCAGCGGCCCGCACAAGGACTACACCGCCTATGAGCTGACCGTCGCCCACGGCGGGGGCTGGGCGTGGCTGAGCCCGGGCGGCTCTGACCGGCCGGAGCTGCCGCCGCTCAAAGCCGCCGGTCATCAGGCCGATTTCCAGATCGCCACCGCAGCGGCGACCGCCACGCTGGCGGCCTATAACATGGTCTTGCAGACCGGGCTGGGCGAGCACATCGACTTTTCCGGCCAGGCCTATATCGCCTCGTTCGTTGATATCAGCGCCCCGAACTACACCTATCAGGAGCAGGTAGCCACCCGTCTGGGCCAGCGGGCGCTCTATCCCTGGGACATCTTCCCCTGCCAGGACGGTCTGATGTTCCTGGTTGTCGGGGAAGAAGATCAGTGGCAGCGGCTGGTCGATCTGATGGGCAATCCAGAGTGGGCCGAGTGGGAGATTTTCCAGGGGCTGGCCAATCGCAGCAAAAACCAGGATGTCTTGAGGACCTACCTGGTCGACTGGGTCAAGGGCTGGAAGGTCGAAGAGCTGTTTCGGGTCGGCCAGGAGCGCCGGATCTGTTTTGCCCCGGTTTTCAGCATGGCCCAGCTGGCCGACCAGGAGCAGTTGCGGGCCAGAGGCTTTTTTGTCGATGTCGGTCATCCCCGAGCCGGCCGGCTGACCCACCTGGGAGCCCCGTATGTGCTGGACAGCCCGTGGTGGGAGCTGCGGCGTCCGGCGCCTCTGCTCGGTGAACATAACAGCCGGCGGGACGTGGACCCCGGGACACCGGCCGAGACCGAGCGGACCGCTCCGTCGCCGGCCCCCGGCCCGACAAACCGCCAGCTACCACTGGCCGGTGTGCGCGTTGCCGATTTCAGCTGGGTGTGGGCCGGCCCCTTTTGTGCCTTGCAGCTGGCCCATCTGGGAGCCGAGGTGATCAAGATCGAGTCGCACACCCGCCTCGATCTGGCTCGACGCCTGGTGTACTACCCCAAAGGCATGGAGCCGGGGGTGAACCGGTGTGCGCTGTTCAACCAGTGGGGCCAGGGCAAGAAAAGCCTGCTGCTCAACCTCACCACGCCCGAAGGCAGAGACCTGGCCAAGGAGCTGGTCAGCAAGAGCGATGTCGTCCTCCAGAACTTTGCCACCGGGGTGATGGATCAGCTGGGCCTGGGCTATGAAGAACTCCGACGCGTCAAGCCCGATATCATCATGGCGTCCATCTCCGGCTACGGTCAGACCGGACCCCAGCGCAACTACATGGCCTACGGCCCGGCCATTCCGCCCCTGACCGGCCTGTCGTCGATCACCGGCTATGAGGGCGGTCCACCCGAGGAAGTCGGCATGGCCTACGGCGATCCGACTTCCGGCATCCACGCTGCGGCGGCTATTTGCGCGGCCCTGGTCGCCCGCCGGCGGACCGGCCAGGGCCAGCATATCGACGTGTCCCTGTGGCAAGCGGTTGCGGTGCTGGTGGCCGAAGGCTGGATGGACTACGCGATGAATACGACCCAGCCCCCCCGACGGGGCAATCACGACCCATGGATGGCGCCCCACAACTGCTACCGCTGCGCGGGTGACGACGAGTGGGTCACGATCGCCTGTGGGACGGATGAGGAGTGGGCCGGCCTGTGTCGAGCCATAGGCCGGCCCGAACTGGCGACGGATGCGCGCTTTGGCAGCGCTACGGACCGCAAGGCCAACGAAGAGGAGCTGGACCGGATGCTGAGCGCCTGGACGGCAGCGCGCAAAAAGTGGGACGTGACCCACCAGCTGCAAGCAGCCGGAGTGGCCGCCTTTCCGTCAATGAGCGGCAAGGATCTGATCGAAGATCCCCACCTCAACGCCCGCGGCTTCTTTGAGCGATTGGCCCATCCGGAAGTCGGGACCCGAACCCACATGGGGATTCCCTGGCTGTTCAGCCACGCGCCCAACGGGGTACGCTGGCCGGCCCCCTTGCTGGGCCAGGACACCGACCAGGTGATGCGCGAGGTGCTGGGCTACGACGCCCACGCAGTCGCCCGCCTCAAGGACGAGCAAGTCTTGTATTAGGGGCGGCTCACAGCCCGTATACCTGGGCTACGTTCCGGCCCAGGATTTTCTGCCGAGTGGCTTCCGACATGGGCGTCACCAGCTCGCTCAGCTGTTCTGCTTTAGGACGCCTGCTCTTTTAAGAAGCCCTGGGCTTCTTGCAGAACTTCAGGAGTCCCTCGACTTTCCCAAATCTGTACGAGCTGTGTATACCGCTGCCGAGCGGTTTCCGTATCACCGCTCTGGGCAGCAGCCCTGGCCAAGCCACGCAACGAAAGCGCACGATTCGGCATCCTGAGCAGGGAAGCCTCGAACTGGGCCATCGCTTCTTGGGGCCGACCCAGTTCGAGCAAGATTTCTCCATACAGCTCGTGGGCTGGTTTAATCGGTATCGCAGCTCCGTTGGGCAAACCCAGGTCTTGGGCCAGTGCGGTGGCTTCTTGCATGAGGGCTATGGCCGCGTCGCTCTTGCCTCGTGCCAGGCGAACCAGCGCCGCTATCTCCTTATGCATAATAGCTACGGATTTTTCGAGACGCGGCGACGGGTGCTTTTCTTCAGCCAGAGTCTTGAGTCTGGCTTCGACCTGCTCAGCTGTTGCAATATCGCCCAGCCGTACGGCACTCAGGCCTGTCGCCAGCAGTGCAGCCGATGCAGTCGTGTCGGTAATGGCAAGTTTCTCCCACTGTTCGCTTTCAACGATGTAACGGGCAGCCATAACGCCAACACCTTCTTTGACCCGCGAGACTTGACTTTCTGCCGCGACTGGCCGGAGAAGGGCGAGCGTCTGCCTGGCTTTGACGTAGTCGGCTTGCTGAAGCGCACCGTATTGGCCCCAGTCCAATGCATGCCAGACAGACGAGTCACTGAAATATCGCTTGGTGTCACTAAAATCGGCTCGCTTCTGCCACAGCTGTATGGCTGCCTGATAGGATGCGTCATTGGACGCCACGACTTTATCCCACATGCCATGCTGGATAAAAATGTGCGAGGGCATATGGAGCGCGTGCGACACGTCAGGGGCAATCTCGGCATAGCGTTCCGCCGCCGTCAAAGCCAGCGGCGCGTGGACCGGGTCATCGAAAGCGTGGATGATGTAGTGGGCGGCGCCGGGATGGTCGGGATGAGTGCGGAAGATGTCTTGGGCAAGTGCGCCTGCCTGCATCCGGACCCGGTAGGTTGACTCCGCGCCCCACGATTCACCGATATGGCGGACTGTCCCAAGCAGAGCGACGGCGTAAAAAGCCTGAATCTCTTCGTCGTCTGGATAGTGGGCGGCCAGGCGGCCCATCGCCCGGCTGTATGCGAGGGAGCGCTCTGCGGCGCTTCCCGCCCCGTAGAGAATCTCAACGGCCTCAAGCAAGCCCGCCTCGCGGGCGCTTGGCGCCTTTGCCACACGTTCGGCAGGACTGGGACCAAGACGGGCGAGTACCCGGCGGGGGGAGGCAAGGTCGCGCTCTGGCTGAAGGGGGTGATTATAACTCAGTGCCTCTCCCCAATACGCCAGCGCAAAATCCGGTGCGATTTTTGAGGCAGCCCGAAAGGCTTCGGCCGCCTCCTCAAACCCGAAGCTATGCAGATACTTCACTCCGCGAAGAAAATCCTCTTGGGCAGCTGCAGGGCCAGAATTGGGAAAAGTAATGCTGCCGAGTCTCAAGGGCTCGGCTTCTGACAGACCGAGGAAAGAAAGGGTGAATACCCAGTGGACCAATACGCTGCTCAGCGCCTTGAATTGCATTGACAGTCGCTCCTCAATACCAAGCTCTTCTCGGCCGGACCCTCTCTGGCAGACTGATTTCGGACAATGGCAGCTGTGTGAAACGTCTGAAATCTTTGTCAATGCAGCGTGGTGTTACAGCCCGTACACCTGGGCCACGTTCCGGCCCAGGATCTTCTGCCGGGTGGCTTCCGACATGGGCGTCACCAGCTCGCTCAGTTCCTGCATGTAGTTGTCGGGATGATCCGGGTGGGGGAAATCCGAGGCCCAGAAGAACTTGTCCGCCCCCACGAACTCAACCACATTGCCGAACGCTTTTTCGTCCGGGTCGCCCGAAATCCAGCACTGACGCTGAAAGTAGGAGCTGGGCTTGTCTTTGAGTGGAACGCTCTCGCCGAGCGGGCTGTCATACACCGCGTCCATGCGGTTCAGCAGATAGCCGGCCCAGCCGGCCCCCGACTCCAGAACCACGACTTTGACCCTGGGAAAGCGGTCAAACAGGCCGTACTGGAAGAGGGCGGTGAAGGCTTGCAGCGGCCCCTGGCCGCCGTGCACGTTAAAATGCCACACGGCCCATTTCTGCATGTCTTTGAAACGTTGATGGACCCGCTTGGACGGCGGCTCGCCAGCCGGATGAATGCCGACCGGTACGTCCAATTCCTGGGCCTTGGCCCAGAACGGGTCGTAGTCAGGGTGGGCGTGGGACTTGTTGGTCGGGGTGAAGGGCGCGAAAAACGCGCCTTTGGCGCCGGCTTTGACCGCCCGCTCAAGCTCGGCGGTCGCCTGGTGCGGGTCGCCCATCGAAATGTGCGCAACCGGAACCAGCCGGCCCTTGGTGCCGGAGCAGAAGTCGGTAATCCAGCGGTTGTAGGCGACGGTCAGGGCGTGCTGGTAGGCCAGGTCACCGACCTCCTCGGTTTCCCAGATGAGTCCGATACTGGGGTACAGAATCGCCTTGTCCAGGCCCTCCTGGTCCAGCCGTTGGACACGCTGGTCGGCGTCCATTGAGCCGAACGGCGCCTCTCCCACATAGCTGCGCGTCGGGTCGGGTGTGGCGGACAGCTTTTTCCCCATCGCGCCAAACGCCGACAGACTGCCGGCCGGCATGTATTTGAACGGCCGGCCGTCGATTTCCAGGTATTCCAGGCCCTTGTCGTTGACCCGCAGGCGGATCGCCCGATCACGGTAAGCAGGGTCGATATACGTCTGCCAGATATCGGGCGGTTCGAGGATGTGGCCGTCGGCGTCTATGGCGCCGGAGTAGGGGAATGGGGAGTGATGTGGCATGTGCGATCCTCCTCTTCACACGCTGGGCTGGGGACGGGCGCCGAAGCTCGTCCAGGCTCGTCTATTGCGACTGAAAGACAAAAATCCGGCCGCTGGCTACATTGTTGCCAATGGTTTGGCCCGCCGCGCCAATGGCGAATTCCGGAATGCCGTCGCCGTGCAAGTCGCCCGGAGACGCCAGGGTGTAGCCAAACTTTGAACCCTGGTGTGGGTTGGGGTTGTCAAAGGTAATCAGATGGCGTCCGTCCCAGCCGTTGAACACAAACACCGCGCCCTGGATCTTGAACTCATCCACGGTCTGGTGTGGCGCGCTGACCAGGATTTCCGAGGCGCCGTCCTCATTGATATCCGATGTCCAGGCCACCCGGTAGCCAAAGCCGGCATAGGCGTTGTCCAGGCCCGGGTCGTGCAGGGGCAGGAGCAGGGAGCCGTCGGTGCCGCTGAATACGTAGGCTTCGCCCTGGGAGCGGTTTGCCTGCACGTCCTTATACGGGGCGCCGACCAGGGTGTCGGCCGTACCGTCTTTGTTGATATCTCCGCCCGAGGCGATGTGCCAGCCGAAGACCGATCCGGCCCGGGGCTCGGGCGCCTCAATGGCGTACAGCAGGCTCAGGTCGTGGCCGCTGATGGCATACACCCGCCCCAGTATCCGGTGCGTATCAACAGTGGTGTACGGCGCGCCGATCAGCATATCGGGCGTCCCGTCGCCGTTTAGATCGCCCGCCCCGGCAACAGACCAGCCAAAGGTGTCCTGACCGGGCGGAGCCGGCGGAGCCAGGACGTGCAGCAGGCTGCCGTCCTGACCGTTGAAGATATACGCCCGGCCAGAGCCGTTTTGGGCTGGTGCGCCGATGAGGAGTTCGGGGATGGCGTCGCCCGTGAGGTCGCCCAGCGCTGCGGTTGAAAAACCGAAGGCTGCTCCGGCATCCTGATCGGGGGCTTGTACGGTGTAGAGGAACTGACCGTTCTTGGCGCTGAACACAAAAGCCTGACCGCTGCCGACTTTTTTGAGTTCCAGGCCTTCGGTCGTGCTGGCCTGTTCGCCGATGGTGATCGACAGGGCACTGCCGGCCTCGCCCTGGCCGATAGCGCCGACCACCAGATCGGCGATGCCATCGGCGTCGACGTCCCCAATGCGGGCCACGGCAAAGCCGAAAGCCGAGTCTGCTTGGGGAGACGGGTTGTCAATCGTATACAGCAGCCTCCCGGTGCTACCGTCATACACAAAGACCCGCCCCTGTCTGTCGTTGTCGTCCCAGCGGTGTTGATAGGCGCCGATCACATAGTCCGGCATCCCGTCGGCGTTGACATCGCCGACAATATCGAAGGCGGAGGCAAAGCCGGTCATGGGCAACTTGTTGGGATGGTCGATGTTCATGACACGCGGGTCGGCCTGGGCGGGCGCGGGGCAGAAAAGCAGGACGGCCAAAACCAGAGACGGCAAAACCAGATGTGAAAAGACACGGGGGAACAATGACACGGCAGGCGCTCCTTAGTGCTGAGTGGGGGATAAGAGGCGAGGCATATCAGGACAGTCGCCCGATGGCAAGATGCGATCCGCCCGCCGGAGTCAGACGGGCTCCACGGTGCTGGGCTGGACGGGGGGCGTCGGGCTTTCCCGTGTGCCCTCCGCTTTGTATAGTGGCTGGCGCGTGAAGATCAACACGAGCCGCGTTTTCAAGGCCGGCAGGAGGAAGACAGCATGGCGGAATATATCGATATTGAACAGGCAAAAACCGCGACCGGGCTGCGCCTGGTCGTGCCCCCGGGCCGGCCCAACCCGTGGGCCGAGGGCCTTAAGGGCATGTGTTACGTGAAACAGATTCCCTACCGGCGGGTGGCCAAAGGCCAGGGGCACGACCCGGCCCTGCAAGACTGGACCAGCCAGGCCAGCGCGCCGGTCGCGGTCTGGAACGACGAACGGCCCCGCAACAGCTGGAACGAACAGCTGTATCTGGTTGAGCGTCTGGCCCCGAACCCATCGCTCATTCCCGACGCTGCCGAGGACCGAATTGTGATGTTCGGGCTGTGCAACGAATTGTGCGGGGAGACCGGATTTGGCTGGTCACGGCGTCTGATGCTGCTCCACGGCATCCTGTCGAATCCCAACGCTCCGGAGCCGGCCACCGCGTTTGCCACCTATATGGGCGGAAAATATGGCTACAGTCAGACCGAGGCTGAGGCTGCGCCCCGGCGGGTGGCTCAGATCCTGGAGGCGCTGAGCACGCGCCTGGCCCAGCAGCAGGGCCGCGGCAGCCGGTTCCTGATCGGTGACAGCCTGTCGGCTCTGGATATCTATTGGGCGACCTTTGCCGTGCTGGTCCAGCCGCTGCCGGCTGAGCTGTGTCCCATAGATGAACAGCTGCGGGCCTCGTTCGTGAATACCGATCCGGTGGTCGCCGCGGCTCTGTCTCCCCAGCTCCTGGAGCATCGCGACCGGATCTATCACGACCATCTCGAGCTACCGATGGATTTGTAGCGCTCGTACGGCTTAGGAAGAATCCGCGCGTGAGGTGCGGGCAAAGGAGGAAGGACACATGGCCCAATCACGCATGGCAGGTTCCGTGTTATTGGTCGGCAGCATCCCCGGAGACAATACTGCCGAGGTTCTCAGCGCCAGTGGGCCGGCAGTCGGGAACTATGTGACAGGCTTGCCGGACGGTGAAACCGGCTATCGCCGCATGTTTGTTCAATTCCTGGGAGCCCGGATTTTTCACGACCACCCCGGGCTGGAGACTCTCCAACGGCCCCAACCCGTGGCCGGGCAGGAGCGGTGGTATGTGGATACGTACGAGAAGTTGGGAGAGAGCTGGCTGTTTAAGGTCAAGGACGGGCTGGAGACCCTCCGCTTCGAGCAGCTGGGCTATGCAGCTGAGGCGACACGTTCCTATCAGGACTTTTGCCGCTTACGGACAGCGGGCGTCATTCCGGCCGGGGTGCGCTTTCAGGTCTGTGTACCGCTCACCGAGAGTGCTACCCGTATGTATGTCACCAACGCACACGACTACGAACTGATGCGGGCGGCCTATGAAGAGGCGATGGGGCGGGAAATTGCCCACATCCTCGATGCCATCCCCGCTGCCGATCTGGTGTTGCAGTGGGATATCTGTGTAGAGGTCCTGGCCCTGGCTCTGCAAGACCAACTCGGGGCGCCATGGCAGCCCCCGGGCGACCCGTTTGAGCGCTATCAGCAGGCCCTGAGCAGTATGGCGCGACACGTGCCGGACCCGACCCTCATGGGCTGCCATCTGTGCTATGGCGACTTAGACCACAAACATCTGGTCGAACCCCCGGACCTGAATCTGGTGGTCCGGATGGCGAACGCCGCGACTCGAGCGGTGTCCCGTCAGATTGACTTTTTCCATATGCCGGTGCCGCGCAGTCGGGACGACGGCGCGTATTTCGCACCGCTCAAGGACCTGGAGATTGGCGCGGCCAAACTCTACCTCGGCCTGGTGCATCTGAACGATGGACGAGCGGGCGCACTGCGCCGGATCGGCGCGGCGCAGCGCGTCTACTCCGGCTTTGGGGTGGCCACCGAGTGCGGCTTGGGGCGCCGGCCACGTGACACGATACCCGCGCTGTATCGCCTCCATGCCGAAGCGGCTGCGGCCCTGTCGGTTTAGGCTGAGACCGGAGCTGCCCGCCGCTTCTCAAGCCTGTGTCCGGGCCGGCTCTTTCAACGCCTCACGCTGTCTTACGCTCCGGCATGTGGGTAAAATGGCGCCGCAGGGGGTCCAGAAAATCCCACGGCTGGGCGCTGGCGGTGTAAATGTCCATGCCGACCCGCACCCAGCTCGGGTCGGCCAGGCTCGACGCGTGGATGACCAGGATGTCCGGATAGGCCGAGTTTTTGAGCATCAGCCGGGCGCCGCAGGTCGGGCAAAAGCCCCGGCTCATGGTATGGCCGCGGTCGGCCAGGGTGTCGTGGTAGGTCGGGCTGGCCTTGCTCAGACTGACCGACTCGACGGGCACGACCAGATTAGTGGCAAAGGCGCTGCCGCTCGCCCGCTGGCAATCCCGGCAGTGGCAGTTGGCAACCATAATCGGTTCGGTCGAGCACTCATAGCGAATGGCTCCACACAGGCAGCCACCCGAGAAGGGAGTTGGCATAGGCACGGTTCTCCTTTTGGCCTCGTCTACCACAGGCGTTTCCCCGGCTCAATGTTGCGGCGACGGGCAAGAGCTGCCAGACTAACCCCGATCAGAAAGGAGACCGTCATGAGCTACGAACAAATTGTGTATGAGGTACAGGACGGGGTGGCGACTCTGACGCTCAACCGGCCCGATCGCCTGAACGCCTGGACCCCGGCCATGGAGCGCGAGGTCCGCGAAGCCATGAGCGTCGCAACAGCCGATGAGGCGGTGCGGGTCATCATTCTGACCGGGGCGGGCCGCGGGTTCTGCGCCGGCGCCGATATGTCGGGGCTCAACCAGGCCAGCCGGAGCGTCGCTTCGGACGCCGCGCCGAGCAACCGCCACGCCGCCATGCGGGCCGAGGGCTACGCCGCCGGTCCAATCCCGGGCGGGCTCGACCTGCCCCAGGCCTTCTCCTACCGCCACGCCTATTTCCCGACCGTCCCCAAGCCGATTATCGCCGCGCTCAACGGTCCGACCGCCGGGATCGGACTGATCGTGGCCCTGTATGCCGATATCCGTTTTGCCTCCCAGGCGGCCGTCTTCACCACCGCCTTTGCCCGCCGGGGGCTGGTCGCCGAACACGGCATCGACTGGATCCTGCCCCGCGTCGTCGGTCTGCCCAACGCACTCGACCTGCTCATGTCGGCCCGAAAAATCAGCGCCGAAGAAGCCCTGCAAATGGGTCTGGTCAACAAGGTCTTCGCCCGTGAGTCGTTCATGGAAGAGGTCCGCACCTATGCGCTCGAACTCGCCCTGATGGTCTCTCCGCGCTCCATGCGGACGATAAAAAACCAGCTCTTCCGGGCCCAGAACCTGGACTTTGGTCAGGCCCTGTACGCGTCCATCCCGGATGTGGTGGACAGCCTGCACAGCGAGGACTT